>NZ_JCACKG010000226.1:0-2855 GCF_059505265.1 Myxacorys chilensis
CGCGTGCCTCGGGTCCTCGTGAGAGGTCCTCCGTTCTCCGCGGGCTGTCCTCCGGGTCGGTGACCCTCCGTCGTTCTGGGTGAAGGGCGGAAGCCATGCATGGATGCGATGTTCGACCGCGCCTCCACCGATGCCAAAAAATTTCACTGGCGCGCCGATCCGTTGGACCTCGGAGCGATCCGATTCTAGGGAGGCGCAATGCTTCGTCCGTCGCGCTTGTCCCTGGCCGTCGCCGCGGCTCTTTCCCTTGTCGGGGCGGGGCTGACGTGGTCCGTCTATCGGACCGAGACGGCGGTCCAGCAGGCGGCGTTCGATGTGCTGGCCCAGAGGGCGGGGCGGCGGATCGAGACCCGGATCGAGCAGTATATCGCCCTCCTGACGGCGACCCGCGCTTTCCTCGAGGTCCATCAGGAGCCCTCGGACCGTGAGGTCTTCGCAGCCTTCGTGGAAGGCTTGGGCCTTGAGAGCCGCTACTCCGGCCTGCAGGGCATCGGGCTGGCCCGGATCGTGACTCCCCAGACCGAGGCCGAGATCCAAGTCGACCTGGCCCGCGTCTACGGCGAAGGCGTCGGGATCTGGCCGGAGCCCGAGCCTGGCATCCGGACCGCCATCACCCTGCTCGAGCCCTCCGACGCCCGGAACCTCGCGGCGATCGGCTTCGACATGGCCACCGAGGAGCGCCGCCGCGCGGCCATGCTGGAAGCTCTCAGGACGGGCGAGGCTGCCGCTACCGAACCGCTCCGTCTCGTGCAGGAAATCACCGAGGAGGTGCAGACGGGCGTCCTGATCTATCTGCCCCTGCGCCGGTCGGCGGACGCCGATCTCGGGGGCTTTGCCTATTCGCCCGTCCGCATGGGCGACCTGTTCGCCGTGGCCCTGGAGACTGGCGACCTGCCCCTCGAGATTCGCGCCGTGGACGCCGCCAGCCCGGAGCCGCCCCTTTTCGAGACCCCGGGCTATGCGGCAGTCGAATCCAGCGGTGGCCTTTCGAGCCAGGCCAGACTCGCCGTGGCGGGACGGACCTGGATCCTCTCCGCCCGGGCCGCGCCCGGGGTCGACTCGGCCGAGCCCCTGCGCCGGACGCTCCTGATCGGGTTCGTCTTCGCTCTCCTTGTCCTCAGCGCGACCTACGCGCTCCATTGGCAGGGCACGGCCATCCGCCGGACGCGGGCGCTGAGCGCGATCGTTCAACGCAGTGCCGAGCAGAAGGATCTGCTCGTGCGGGAGATGGCGCACCGCCTGAAGAACTCGCTCACGCGCGTCAGCGCCATCGCCAGGTCGACCGCGCGTGAGACGAAGACCAAGGAGGACATGGTCCTACGCCTCAACGCCCGGCTACAGGCGATGTCGGCGGCGCAGGACCTCCTCATGCTCTCTGGCACCGACAGCGCCGATCTCGAGGAGCTCCTCCGCTTCGAGATCGACCAGATCGCAGGGCCGGCAAACTTGGGGCAGCTGTCGGGTCCAAGGGTGCGCTTGGACGAGCGCCAGACCCATGCCCTAGCCTTGGTGTTCCACGAGCTGGCGACAAATGCTCTCAAGTACGGCGCAGGGGCCCAGGCCGGCGGCGAGCTGCGCATCGCCTGGTCGGTCGAGCCGGGAGCCCTGGGGGACGAGCTCCTGCTTGCCTGGGAGGAACGGACTCCAAGGTCCGCGCCTGCGGTGACCGACGGAGGGGGCCCTGGCCACGGCTCGGGCTTCGGCACGCGTCTTCTCGAGGCCATGGTCGCGGGCGAGCTCAACGGGAGTCTCACGCGCGAGCCCCGCGAGGACGGGCTTGCGATCGAGATCCGCTTTCCGCTCTCCGCGACCGTGCAGGCGACGGTCGCCTGACATCCGGTCCAGGCCATGGGCCCGCGGGAGGAAGCGGGCCTGAGCGGGGCAGGGGGCTTGCTCTCGGATCACAGACCGCCGGTCAACCCCTATGCTGCCAAGACCGCCGAACCCGAACCCCCGGACCACTGGCGTTGTTGCGTCACTCTTGGGTACGCGGTTCGCGCAGGGACTCTGGCTCGCTAGCTGCTTGGGCCTGAGCCTGCCTGCCCCGGCCTGCGACGCACGACGGACTGGTCCAGCTCCAACGCCGTCTTGCGCCGGTGGGGCTCTTTGCTGGTCGGGCTGGATGCGAAATGGACTGGCTTGCCCCGGCGAGCCGTTGTCCGGTTCGGCTTCGGACCTTTTCCGACGCCGTTCTCCGGTTCTGCCTCAGCCTGAAGGTGCTCTTCGGCCTGTCCTTGCGGCAGAGTGAGCGGCGCGGCGTGCGTCGGGGCTCCGGTCCCGCGGACCGGAGCCCGGCCCGCCTCACGCCCGATCCGCAGAACCGGCCGAGCCTGTCCCGGACAGCGGCTGACCGGCCCCCACGCCCGACGTCGCAGCAGCGCCCACAGGCGCCGGCGCAAGGCCTCAGGCCGAGATCACGCCCATGGCCTGAACCGAAGGGACAAGCGGAAAGCTCGGCCGCAGCCCAAGTTGGGCAACAACGCCCAGGAGGAGGCCCGGGTGCTGGCCGACTTCGCTCGCCTTGTCGCGTCCCAGCTCGATCTGCGGATCGCGCTGCGCCGCCTACGGCTCCGGCTGTCGACGCCGGCCGGGGCAGGGTCGCTGTCGCCAAGGATCGATGTCCGCGGCGTTTCCTTCTGGGCCGACGGGGCGAGGACCTGCGGGCCGAGGTGCGAGCCGAGGTGACCGGGGTGCCCACGGGCAGGCAACGACCGCACTCGTCGCCCTTCCGGAGCCGGCCCTTGTTGCGGGACCGGAAGTCAGGGCAAGGCAGCGCCTGTCAGCCTTGTGCATTGCGCGTTTCGACAGTCTCAAACATGGTCCTCGGCGGCACCGGCTGAGAGAGGCGAGACCGA
>NZ_JCACKG010000227.1:0-59103 GCF_059505265.1 Myxacorys chilensis
ATGCTCACAACTTCCCGCTTGACTTGGCTGCATTGGAGACCGCTCCTGTGGCTCTCTCTGCTCCTGCTATCCAAGGGTAGTTGAACGAGAGGGAGCACTAGACCCGAGTCGGGTCTAGTGCTCCCTAGCTCTAGCTGAATGCAGAGACGGCCTTTCCCCCGGGGAGAGGCCGTCTCTGTTTGTGTGAATGGACGTAGAATAGATATAGGGATGTATGGATTGGTTGAACTCTTGTTCCCTCTAAAATATTTAGTTTTGATCTTTTCTGCCTAAACGGTTTTCAGAGTTTTGATATTGTTTGAGTATCTAAATCTGCTGTTCAAAAGGACTGGTAGCGTTATGCTGAAATCTCTTTCTTGGATTGCTACGATTAGCGCAATGCGCAACTTTGGAGAACACGGCTTCGCCAAGCTTCAGGCGATCGCAGCTTCTTCAAAATTCCCTATCGCAATGATTGTGCCCCTAGTCTTATCTTCTGCAACGGCGGCACACGCCCAATTTGGGTATCCTCTCGGCTCGTCCACATACAATACTGCGCCGCACTCTAGACATCTTCCGCGCGTTAATTCTTATGGAAGAACTGTAATCATTCAACGCCCGATTACTGATCGCTACTACCTATCTTTACCAGGGCAATCTTTTTCAACCTACCGACGAGCGGTACGCTATCCTTCTCGCTTCTCATCGCCCTACCCGTTTTCTACATCACCCTACCCGTCTTCTACAATAATTGTGAGGCCCAACGCCAGAACTCGCAACGTGATCATTGGCCCGAATGGTTTTTATAACGGCGGTTTTTACAAGGGCACATCGCAATGCAGCACGGCAATTTACGGAAGCCCAATTCCTAGCCCAATTCCGGTGAATCCTTATACAGGATTAGCTTGTCGTTAGCCTAAAAAGCCTTCTTGTTCTAGCTCTTCAATCACTTGTAATCCGCGTGCATCTCCCACTTTCAGCATTGATGCTTTTGCATCTTCTCGAACACTAATATCTTCATCTTCAGCAAACGATTCGATCAGCGCATCGATCGCAGTGGCGTAGATGACATTAGAGGGTAATTCTCGACACAGTTCTCCTAATGCCCAAGCACAGTTACTTCGGATAGCCGCGATCGCGTCGCGTCGCAACCCCTCGATTAAGGGCGGTACGGCGGTTACAACCACCTCATATCCCAGCACCGACATTTGAGCGAGAGAACTCGCAGCCCACAGTCTAACTGCCGAAATATCTGTCTTTAAAGCTTCAGTCAAGGTTTTGAGCGACCTGCGATCGCGGCAATTTCCGAGCGCCCACACCACGCCCTTGCGAACGTAGCCATTCCAATCCTGGTGATACCGTGTCATCAGAGGTTCGACAGCATCAGGACTGGGATTTCTGCCCAGCGCATACGCCGCGCTCACGCGCACCAACGCGCAGGGATCAGCTAATAGCGCGATCAGATGGGGAATCGCCCGCTCGTCTTGAAGTTCACAGAAAGCTCTGGTCGCCAGCATCCGTTGCTGCACATCCGTTGCCGTTAAAAGGAGTAACATCTCCTCTGGATCAGGCTTAGGAAGAGCATCATCTTCAATCGGCGCAATCTGATCCAATGGATCCTCTAGCTCTGCGTCGATATCGAGGACTGACAAATCATCATCACTATACATATAGTCACTTTACAGCACCGAGGGAAGTCGAGATAGCGTTAATGGCAGAGGACTTAAAAAATAAAAACACTAAATTTATTTAATAGACAAAATTAGTTTTACTAAACCGCTCAACTGCCAAGGCTGAACTATAGCGGTTTAGCCAGCCAGAGCGATTTAGTTTGATACCCACGTGAGCGATATAAGTTTAGTGCAGGCTGATTTGTCTCGAATACCTGTAGTCCGATCTGCCGAGCGCCGCTGGATTTTGCCCACGTTTCTGCTTGATGCATCAGCGCCGATCCAATGCCTTGATGTCGATGGTTAGGCGAGACATACAGCAAAAAGACGTGAGCCTGACGCTCTCCGGTTGCCTGATCGATCGCGTTCCCCAGCCACAAACATCCAATCGGTTTAGGGTGAGCCTGACCCGACAGCAAGGTAGCTCCTCCTTGACCTTCTGCCAAAACCCACCAAATCGGCGTTTCTGAAGAGCAGTATTGTTCAACTGTGTTGGCCAAGTGAGAAAACGTGCCACCGGGATAAAGCTCTTCGTAAGTGTGCTGCATGAACCTTACGAGTAGTGATTGGTTCCGCCAAGCTCCCCAAGATCGCTCTGTTGCAGAACTGGGTTGTAAACAATATCCTGGTGGTAGTAAATCAGTCACGACTTGCTTATAGCTGAGCTGGGTCTTCGGGCAGTCCGGTGATTAAGGTAGAGAGGGCAGGAGGCAGCCCTGCTACTGTATCCGGACGAGACATAGCCGCCTTGCCTTGCGCTGGTGTCACTTCTTCGATCGGGGCAGGGGCTGCCATGTCACCCGGCAAGAAGATACGCGCACTCACAGCAATGAGCGCCACCACAAAGACCAACACGACTAGAAGCGGAGCAATATTTTGGCGAAAGAAAAGCATGGCTGAAGCGAGGGTGAGAAAAGGATAATTTTCTGAGAGTTGTTTCAAGATTAATGAAGTTCACTCTCTTTACTTATCCTAATACGCATCTTTATCTTTCATCCTTTCTCTACTACCACTTCCTCATTCCACGGAGCAAACACAGGCAGCAATAGCAAACCAGGAATTGCCGCCAAGATCGTTATGAAGAAAAACATTGTCCATCCGGTTGCTTCAGCGAGTTCCCCTGCTTTTGCTACCAAAATATCTCGGCTCACTGCCATCAAGCTTGACAGCAGAGCAAACTGAGTTGCCGAAAAGCGTTGATTACAGAGGCTCATCAAAAACGCCAGAAAAGCGGCGTTCCCTAATCCCGTGCAAAAGTTCTCTACGTTAATTGCGACAACCATGAACGGATAGTTTTGCCCAAGCTGCGCCAATATTAGATAGGCGACGTTGCTCAATGCCTGTAGTCCGCCAAAAATCCATAGCGATCGATTGACCCCAATTCGGCTAAACACCGCCCCCCCGATTAGGGTTCCAACGATTGTCGCTAAAATGCCCATACCACCTTGAATCGCACCAATATCTGTTTGCGTGAAACCCGTCTTGAGCAAAAACGGAATCGCCATGTTGCCGAGCAAGGAGTCGCCAAACTTATACAGAACAATAAATCCCAAAATCAGAATGCCACGTAGCCGTCCTAAGCGCTGAAAAAAGTCGAGGAGGGGCTGAACAACGGCTTCGCTCAAAGTGGGAGGGGGGGCTGCTTGATGCTCTGGTTCGGGTGCGAACAAGGACGCAACCATACCGACTCCAATCAGCAACGACAGCAGTAGATAGACGGTTTGCCAGGGCATTCGGTCGGCTAGAAAGAATGCGATCGCGCCTGTCATCAACAGCGCAATCCGGTATCCTGTGACGAAAATTGCTGCTCCTGCACCCAGTTCAGGTTTCTCCAAAACATCGGTACGGTAGGCATCGGCAGCGACATCTTGAGTGGCGCTAAAAAAGGCAATGACGATCGCGTTGATGGCAAGAAACTGGAGCGACTGCTGAGGTCTGTGCAGCGACATTGCCGCAATTGCAATAAGCAAGGCAAATTGAGTCAGCAGTAGCCACCCCCGGCGACGACCGAGAAAGGGAGGAATAAAGCGATCAAGTAAGGGTGCCCACAGAAACTTGAGAGAGTAAGGCAGAGCCACGAGGCTAAACAGTCCAATCGTACTCAGCTTGACGCCTTCGACCGTCATCCAAGCTTGCAGCGTTCTACTGGTTAGCAAAAATGGCAGCCCAGACGAAAATCCGATAAACAGCAGTGCCGACATTTTGCGGCTCTGGAAGACCTTAATTAACGATTGAATGGTTTCCACGGTGGGTAGCGGATGCGATGGAACAAGGGATGCGACTAATTTTTTAGAGACGGCGTTCCCCTTGCTGACATCGGAAGGCTGTTAACAATTCAGAAGAGTTAGCTCGAGCATTTGCTTAGTCATTGCACAGCATAGCAGGAGTTTTAAAGGTTGTATTAGCTACCTTGAAAGGATGGAATTCTTTTGCATCATCGACTTCTGCTCGCTCTTTTCTGGAGTTTGCAGTTCCAGTAGAGCAATGGAACACCAATGGCTACCACTACAATTCCGACGATCGCACCGACCCCGGTATACACCACACTGGAGTAGAGCAAATAAGCACAAACCCCGCAGAAAACGATAGGCGTAATGGGGTAATAGGGAACCCGAAAGGGGCGGAGTTGGTGCGGCTCCTGAAATCGCAATACAATCAGCGAAATACCGCTTAGCAGGAAGAAAAACCAGAACACAGGAGCGGTGTAATCTACCATCGTTTCAAAACCATTGCGAGTAATGGTTCCCAATCCCACCAGAATGAGCGCGACCGCGCCTTGCACCACTAATGCTGTGGTCGGTGTACTTCCAGAAGACTGCCAGCGACCGAGAGACCGAAAGAGAAAAATGTCTTGACCCAAGGCATAATTTGTTCGTGCCCCTGTGAAGATCGTTGCATTTAGAGAACTCAAGGCGCAAATGATCACGATCAGACTCATCAAGACTGCCCCTGGTTCTCCAAATGCCCGTCGCATTAGTTCGGCTCCTACCGCTTGCGATTGCGCCATGCCTTCAAGTCCCAGGCCGCGCAGATACGCTAAATTAATCAACAAGTAAAGAGCCGTGATAATCCCTAAACTCCAAAGCAACGATCGCACAATGTTCCGCCGTCCATCCCGAATTTCGGCGGAAATGTAGGCAGCTTCATTCCATCCCCCATAGGACAGTAAGACAAAGAGCATCGCAGATCCTAAGGTTCCGTTAGAAGGCGCTACTGTTGATGAAGCGGCGGGGGCGGCGGGCAGAAGCAATCCAACCCCGATCACTAAAACTAACCCCAGCACCGTGATCAGCACCAATGCATTCTGCATCGTTTTGCCTTGATGCAATCCTACGATGTTGAGAACGCTGAAGAGAATAATGACGATGGCGGCATAAATGGATGATGAACCCGAACCAAGCCGCCAAAGTTGGGATGCATAATCGCCAAAAATGAAGGCCAATAGTGCGATCGATCCGGTCTGAATGACGGCCATCCGTGCCCAAGCAAACAAGAATGCGAGGTTCCGTCCGAATGCTCGTTTAAGAAAATGATAGTTTCCGCCAACATGCGGATAGGTGGTTGAAAGTTCGGCGTAGCACAACGCTCCAGTCAGCGAGACGGCTCCACCGGCTAACCATGCCAACAGCAGCATTGCTGCACTGTCTGCATTGTCAGCGACAAGACTCGGCGTTTCAAAAATGCCTGCTCCAATCACGATTCCGACAATCAGCGCGATCGCGTCTGCTAACCTAAGCGTGGGTTTGGGTGCAGCGGCTTGAGCCGTTAAAGTTCCCTCTGTTAAACCAGTCGCTTCAAATTTACTCACAAATGAAACCTCAATCAATCACAATTCGGGAGATTGCGCCGCGATCGCGCTAACAAGTGCCTGACAGTAATGCACTCGCAAATTTTTGAATTCTAGGCAAATCGGAGAACGCCATTGGGAGCGAATCAAACGCATCAGAACGCCCCTAATGTTTAAGTAGTTGAACTAACTCAGGCAACGCACAATTTACAAATTGAGATCCGGAGGCAGAATGACTGAATCAATTACATGAATTACACCGTTACTTGCTATAAGATCGGGCTGCGTCACCGTTGCAGTTCCAACCTTGACTTGATTGGGTTGCGGTACCTGAATATTAACGGAATTTCCTGCCACGGTTTGCACTGATCCGGGTTGAATTTGTGTCGCTGTTAATTGCTGTCCCTGGACTACATGATTATTCAAAATCTGACGCAACACCTGACGATTTTCGGGTTGCAAAAGACGCTGGCGAGTTTGAGCCGGAATTGCATTAAAGGCTTCATTTGAGGGGGCAAACACTGTAAAAGGTCCATTACCGTCTAACGCATCACCGAGTTCGGCTTCACTGACGATGGAGGTAAAGGTGCTAAGAGATGGATTCGTTGCTGCCACTTCTACAATATCACCCCCCGTTTGAGCCCTCCCCGTAGTTGGGGCGGAAGGGGTTGCTGCGCCTGTTTCAGGCTGTACTGCTACTGGAGATTCTGGAGCAGGTTGTCCTGCTTGGGGTGTCTGTGCTGAGGGAGAATTACATGCGGCAATAACAGGTAGCAAAACAAAACTAGCTACGATGCCCTTGGATGCGTTTGCAACAAGGATACGAAAAGATTTAGCTGAATTAACACGATCAGAACAATTCATTACCTGGTTTCCTAAATTTCAAAAAGTTTTGAGCACGGTTGAAAATCATTTTTGACAATTCATCCGCACATTCAGATAATTAAGTTTTGCAACAGCAATAGAATCGTAAAAGAAGAACTAATGCGTCTGTCTTAAGTTACAAAACTGCACCACAAAATTCTCATGTTTGAGTAGTTGAGTGAGAACTTTGTGGTGTGGATGTGATCATCGTAAATTTTCAGGAATAGTTTTAGGAACAGTCCAGTAGTAAACGGTGCGCCCATTCACTTGGCGGACTTGTTCGGGCTTCCAGTCGCCCATGTCAAACGCGTGAGAAACAATTCGTGTTCCGGGCTTGAGTTGCAAAAGTTTGGGACGTAGCCTCAGATTGACCTCTGGTAGAAGGTAAAGTGTGACGACACTCGCCTCTTGCAAGTTTGTTTGGAACAGATCTTGCTGCCGAAATTCTACGCGATCGCTCACTCCTGCTTTCTGGGCGTTTGCCTTAGCTTCTGCGACCCGTTCTGGATCAATATCAACTCCTACTCCGCGAGTGCCAAATCGCTGTGCGGCGGTGATGACAATGCGCCCATCGCCGCTACCGAGGTCATAGATCACGTCATTCGGACCTACATTCGCCACTTGCAGCATTTCATCGACTACTTCTTGCGGAGTGGGAACATACGGAACATCTTTTTGGACTTCGGGCGTAGCAGAAGCGGTTTGAGTTGGGGTGGATTGGGCGTCTGCTTGTAACGTGCGATCGCGGGTGCAGCCTGTTGCCATTAAACCAAATACACTAAGTCCGGCAATCAGACCTTTTAGCGATCGCTTGGGCAACTTGTGAACAAATCGTGAAGCGCTCATAGGGCAATATCCAAACAGGGTAAACGACAATTCATCGATGTTCTACTGTTCAGGATCGAATGCAAATGTGACATAGAAATGACAAAACGGAATTCGTGAAGCATTTCTGTCTATGGGCGTAATTTACACAATCTAATTCACCATTAGGTCATCCTAAAGTGCTACTTCAGCCTAGACTCATTAAAAATGGCGTAGGAAAAAATTCCTACGCCAGACTGTAGCCGTGATATGAGGTGATGTTACAGCTTGCCGTATCCGCGCCAAACGCCAATTAAAACGCCCTGAATATCGACTTCAGACGCTGGAACCTCTGTCATAGGATAGAGTTCGCGATTCGGATTTCCGGGTTTTAGAAGTACTTTGTTTCCTTTACGCTCAAGGTATTTCAGCGTTGTTTTGCCCTGATGATGTGCCGCTACGATCATGCCGTTTTTAATCGTTTTGGGATCGTTAGCAGGTTCTAAAATCACGATGTCACCATCGTCAATTAATGCTTCGATCATGCTGTGTCCCCGAACTTTTAACGCAAAGTGCTGGGGCTTAAGCAGCAGCGTAGATAAGTCTAAGTATTCAACTTCTAAATCAGGAAACGTCTCGACTAGGCTCGTTGCCGCGATCGCACCTTGAATTGGGATTCCTTTTGGCATTGGGTTTAGAATCCGAATGGTGCGGGCTTGCCCCTCCGTCCACTCAATGTAACCCTTGTTGCGTAAATGCTCGAGACGACTCTGCACCGGAGCCGGAGACTTGAGATTCATCGCGGTCATCATCTGCCGGATCGAGGGTGAGTGCTGATGGTCACGAATGTATTCAACTAGCCAATCGTATAGCTGTTGTTGGGCGTCGGTGAGGGGTTCCATAAAGCGACAAATAAGTAAGTGGAAATGAGAACTAGAACACCTGTATTATACCAAAAATGCTTAGCGATGCAGCTAATTAGTTGATATGTTCTCAAGGACATTTGTATCGCTATTTGACCCATTTGTCGAGATCCAAGAGCGTTAAATTTAGTGACTTTTGCCTGCAATAATGAATGGTATTGACCAAACCATTTTAATTTTCCACTATGACGGTTGCGCCTGCTTCTAAACCAAGACTTGCCTCTCGTGCTGTCAACAGCATTCTGGCCATTAAGCCGATCTTCAATCTGGCGAAATATCGAGCGCGGCAGATGATGATCAAGCGAGCAGAATCGATCGGGGTGGCGTGGCGCGATCGGGCGGCAGCATTACGCGATCGCGATTGGTCAACAGAATTCAACCAAGTCAACAATCCCGATTTAGCGTATCCAAACTATTATTTGTGTTCGTTTCATGCCTACACCGAAGGCAACATGGGTTGGGAACCTGCGACTGAAGTCGAAGTGGCAGCCCATGCGGTTCATGCTCGCATTTGGAAGGATGGTGGGATTGAAGGCGATTCGCGCTTGCGACAAAGCTATAACGATGCGCTTAAAGTCCGACTGGCTGAAGCGCCTAGCGAGATTGTCGATTTGGGCTGTAGTGTTGGCATGAGTACGTTCGCGTTGCAAGATGTCTTCCCCAATGCCAAGATCACGGGTGTTGACTTATCGCCTTATTTTCTAGCGGTTGCCCAGTACCGCACTCAGCGTCGGGCTGAGCCAGAATCCTCTGATCCGACTTGGGTGCATGCGGCAGCAGAATCAACCGGATTGCCAAGCGCCTCGTTTGATTTGGTATCAGCGTCGCTGGTATTTCATGAATTGCCAAGAGAGGCTGCGATCGCAATTCTTCAAGAAGCCAAACGTCTCCTGCGTCCGGGTGGTCATCTGGCCATCATGGATATGAATCCAAAATCTGAAATTTATGCGAAGATGCCGCCCTACATTCTGACCCTGTTGAAGAGTACAGAGCCTTATTTGGACGAATATTTTGCGCTGGATATTGAGAGTGCGATCGTTGAGGCTGGCTTTGCTCAACCAACCATGACTTGCAATACGCCGAGACATCGAACGATCGTGGCGCAGGTGAAATAGCTGACCTTGCTGGAACTGTTCTTGGGAAAGCTGTAGTTGATGAGCTACTGCCTAAAGTCTTTGCGCCTTAGCAACCATGAACAAATTTTGCTTCTTTCGGTCAATTCGATCTGCTAGCGCATTCGTCTTCTTTATGGGGCTAATTGCCTTAAGCGTTTTGTACACCGCTTGTCAAAAGCAACAGGAATCTATTGCAAACTCGCAACCTGTCAAAAAAATGGTGCTAGGCAATTTTGAGTTGCTCAGTGGCAGTCCATTTCTCCTAGCCACCGTCAATACCGTTCAAGACGAGCGATATCAATTCTCTTCGTCGTCGTCTGGTTCAAGCTCTACCTATGTTCACAACTATTTATTCTTCAATAGGACTGATCTTTCAGCACATCGACTAGTACCAAAAAACGATTGGCTCTTTCTACAACATGAGAAACTGGGGCAGTACAGAAATGGCGATTTGATCAAAGTAGAGGGGCTTTGGTATGCAGTTGTTAAAGAAGATACAAGTAGTGACAAGCAACTGACGGAACTTGATCGCAAGACGATCGCGATGTCTGATGTCGCCGGGAAGAGCTACACCGAAGTCATCTCACAAGTCGATCGCATTCTAGGAACCCACCGAAAAGGAGCTACTACCTTACAAATTTTTTATAGTTTGAATGACAAAAACTTTGTGACTGAAATAAATATTCAAACTCGACAAGTTATTAGAACACGCGAGTTACCCTCAATTCAGTAACTAAGCCCCTTGGGGTGTTTCTTCCCACAGTGAGGTGGTTTGTCGCAAACTGAGATGATTTCCGTTACCCAGAATGAGATGATCTAGGAGTGGAATCCCCAGAAATCGCGAACCTTCTAGTAGTTGGCGAGTGAGAGAAAGGTCTTCTGCGCTAGGTTCAACATTCCCAGATGGATGATTATGAGCCACGATCGCTCGCGTTGCCCCCTGACGAATAATTTCTCGAAAAATCTCTCTAGGATGTGCCAGAGTTTCGGTCGCTGTACCGATCGTAATTACCTGCGTCCCAATCAGCTTATTTTTTACGTCGAGTAACAGCACCGCAAACCGTTCTTGAGCTTGCCACATCAACTCACCACTGAGAGCAGCGGCGGCAACTTGCGGATCGTCAATTACCGTCTTTTCGGGTGGGCGGGACTGATATACCCGCTTGCCAAGCTCGATCGCTGCCAAAATTGTCGTTGCTTTTGCTGGACCAACGCCCGGAACTTTCGTTAATTCTTGAATATTGACATCGCGCAACACCCCCAACGGATCGCGCTGATGCTGACTTAACTCTTGCAAAATATATTGTCCCAACCCCACTGCCGAAAGTTTTCCAGGTCCTTGACCCGTTCCCAGTAAAATTGCAATTAGCTCAGCCGTAGAGAGAGTTTTTGCACCTTGAGCGATTAGTCGCTCGCGGGGTCGTTCGCTTTCGGGAATATCAGCAATTCTTAGAGAATAAGTCATGAAAGCATAGAAGGAAGCGCCTATTTTTACAGTAATCCCGCAAAATGAATCTGGGAGTACATCGACCAATTCGAGCAATAACAAGAGTGTGAGTATGTGGAACGGAAAAACAAATGCTGTAACGGCACTGCTAGGGGGTGCGCTCTTTTGGAGCTTAGCGGAGCCGATCGCGATTCATCAAACTGCTTGGGCAGCCCGGACTCAAGACTACACGCCAGATCAGTTTATTTCTGTATTGAATGGTCTAGGCTATCCTGTCCCGCTAACGACGCCTTTTTCGAGTCCGTCCGTGCAGCAATCGATTCGAGATTTTCAGGTGCAATATCGCCTGCCAGTGGATGGAACGCTGAATCTGCCGACGCAAGACCTAGCGGCGGATCTGATGAAAAAACTACAAACCGATCTCAACCGAGTGGTGAAATTAGAAGTTCCGCTTCCAGGAAGTCAGTTTTATGGACGGCAGACTGAGGCGGCGGTGCGATTGTTTCAGCAGCAAAATAAGCTACCTGTTACAGGAATAGCAACGCTAGAAACTCGCCAGCGCATCAATGACATTCTGAACGATGCGCTACCTCGTCCGGGTCAACCAGGTTCGTCGAGCGGTTCATCGAGTGGTTCGACGAGTGGTTCGACGAGTGGTTCGTCTGGTTCTTCAAATTCATCGCTGGGAATTTACACTGAAGGACAACTGCGATCGCTGCTGCTAGGGTTTGGCTATGACGTGAATCCGCAACAGCCCCTAACTGACGTTTCTGTGGTTCGAGCGATTCAAGATATTCAGTCTCTCTACAATTTGCCGCCAACTGGACGGCCCGATCAGCGCACTCAAGAAATTATGGCAACCTTAGTCAGAAACCTAAGAAATAGTCTCAGAATTGTTCTGCGAAGTAATTTGCCCATTACTCAGTTCTATGATGCTCCAACTCAAGCAGCGGTGCGAGAGTTTCAGAGCAGATACGGCTTGCCTGTCAATGGTGCAGCAACGCTCGTCTTACGGAGTCGCATTGATGCAGAGGCGCGAAGGGTAAGCAGATAAGGGCAGAGGCAACGGATGAAGCGTTTATACCAACCTGATCAGCTATCCGTTGCCACCTGAATCTATTTGATTTCTACGCGTGCGCGACCCCGTCTTCACGCGCCGCTCTCTGAACTGCTGCTGCCACTGCTGTTGCAACCCGTCCATCGAACACCGATGGAATAATGTGTTCACGGGTTAATTCGTCGGGGGTGACGAGAGACGCAATCGCTAACGCTGCCTGCAAATACATATTCGTTGTTAAGGTAGACGCTCGGCAGTCTAATGCTCCTCGGAAGATGCCGGGGAACGCCAGCACATTGTTGATCTGATTGGGATAGTCGCTCCGTCCGGTCGCCATGACTGCCACATCATCTCGCACATATTCGGGCTGAATCTCAGGAATCGGATTTGCCATCGCAAACACAATCGGATCGGCTGCCATCGATCGCACCATTTCGGGCGTCACTACACCCGGAGCGCTGACGCCAAGGAAAACATCTGCTCCTCGCATTGCATCGGCAAGCGTGCCGCTTTGTTCAATTGCAAACGCGAGCTTTTGAGGGTTTAAGTCGGTGCGGCTCTTCGAGAGAATGCCTCTGGAATCGCACATGATAATGCTGGCGGCACCATCTTTTTGCAGCAGTTTGGCGATCGCAACTCCGGCTGCCCCCGCACCGTTAATCACAATCCGGGCATCAAAAATCGACTTCTCGACGAGTTTTAGCGCATTGGTGAGAGCGGCAAGCGTAACGATCGCGGTTCCGTGCTGATCGTCATGGAAGATTGGAATATTGAGTTCTCGTTGTAGCCGTTCTTCGATTTCAAAACAGCGCGGCGCGGCAATATCTTCTAGGTTGACGCCGCCAAACACAGGCGCAATCCGTTTCACCGTTTCGACAATTTCATCAGTGCTTTGAGTTGCCAAACAAATTGGAAAGGCATCCAATCCGCCAAACTCCTTGAACAGCATTGCTTTGCCTTCCATCACAGGCATCGAGGCTTCGGCTCCAAGATTGCCCATTCCCAGAACAGCGCTACCATCCGTTACGATCGCAATGGTGTTGTGCTTGATCGTCAGTTCGTACACCCGCTCTGGTTCGTCTGCGATCGCGCGGCAAATCCGACCTACACCCGGCGTATAGGCCATTGCCAAATCAGCTTGTCCTCTCAGCGGAATTTTGCTGTGAACGCTAATTTTTCCGCCTTTGTGCAGTGTGAAGGTGCGATCGTAAATATCCAACACCTTAATGTCAGGTAGCGCTTTCACCGCTTGTACAATCGTTTCTGCATGTTCTGTGCTGGCGGCATCGACTGTAACATCTCTCATAGAGATGGCTCGCGTCTGCTCAATCAAGTCGATTTGTCCCATGTTGCCGCCTTGCGACGAAATCGCCTGAATCACGCTCGCCAGCATCCCAGGACGATTGGGAACTTGGAAGCGAATTGTCAGACTAAAACTAGAGTTGGGGGTGAGGGCTGCCATAAACTTGCACGTTGAATTCCGAGGTCTCGATTTTACGGGAAAATTGCGAATGAGTGTTAAAACTTCTCAACGATTCTGAGATGAATTCTAGTTTGTCCTTGGAAGAATTTACAAAAGTATCGTTCAATAACAAACTAGTTGCCGCGACTTATTTTAGGGAATTCAATTTGAGAGAACTGTACTCAGACACACGAATTTATGCCAAGTCTTTACACCGAAATCGACATCAATGCTCCGCGATCGCGGGTTTGGCAAATTTTAATTCAGAAAGAAAAATGGAAGTATTGGAACACTTTCCTGTATGACTGCAATCCTCATCAAACGATTGCTCCAGGACGAGAAATCTCGCTTTCGCTGCTGCGAGTTCCGGGTGAAGAGGAAATTCAGTTTCGTCCGATTGTGACGCTGGTGCAGCCAGAGGCGTGTCTCAAGTGGATGTCATCGATTCCAGGATTTCGGCACGAGTATATTTGGCAGCTCCAAGATCTAGATCGCGATCACAGCCAATTCATTTATCAGGAAACGTTTTCTGGAGCGCTCAGCAAATTTTTTGTTCCCTTTATTCGTCAAGATGAGCAAAAAGGAATGCGCCGCATGGCATGGGAACTCAAGCAATATGCGGAAAAGCTTTAAATCGTCCAATCCTCTGTCACTAATCTTGGCACTTTCTCAAAGTCTCTCAGATTCCGGCTCAAAAGCACTAAGTTGCGAGATCGCGCTGTCGCGGCAATTCTCAAATCCATTGTTGATACGCGAACTCGTTGTATTCGCAGCTCGTTAAAGAACACAGTTGCTTCCGCATCAAACGCTAGAACAGGAGCCGTTGAAAAGCCTTGAAGGGTTTCCAGCAGCAACGTGTATCCGCGAATTACATCAGCAGGTGTACGGGCACGATTGATAAAGCTATGAGCACCAAGGACTTACTCATGAAAACTGACAACGGACAAAGCAAAGTCTGCTGGTGAGTATTGAGCGATTCGAGCGGTTAGGTTTATGAATTCTGAGCCTGAACGTCGCTGTAGAAAACTAATGTGGTCAGTGTCGAGCAAAAATCTCACGCTTGTCCACTAGCATCATCGGTTGGTCTATCAGCCTGGCGGAAAGAGCGCCCATATTCCAAAGCTTCAAGAAAAGCAGATTCATCAGAGATTGATCCAACGAGTTTGTCGAGCCAAGTGCCAGAGGCAGAGCTATGCTCGGACTTGTGTTTAAGGTCAGCGACCTCTTGCTCAAGAGTTGCTAACCGACGTTCGAGCGTTACTTCATCCAGCATGACTCTCCTCTTTAAAGAACTACTGACCTTACACCACTTCATTCTATCTGAGCAACTGTTTCAATCATTAGTAGCGACTGGTGAATCTCCCACAAACAAAAGCTCGCAGGCAATTATATTCGCGCGGGTAATCGGTGTGCCTCCGCTCCTAGGCAGCACACTGGTTGAACTACTTCGTAGAGCTATACTTTTGAATGAACTACGCTACTTTCCTAAATATGTGCTTAGATGCTTCGGCTTCATAGCACTTCAAGATTAAGTTACTGAGCTTGTCTAAGTCACTAACTGAGGAAATTACTACCCTTGATGCTGCATCTCCAAACGAAGCTGACATTTCTTGAACTTCAAAACCTGGCGCGAGTTCTCTAACTTCATTGATAGACAACCGAGTTACAAAACTCTTTTTCTTAGGCGACAGATATAGCCTCAAGAACCACCAATTTGTCTTACCGATATTTAGTCCAAAATATGATAAGACATCTTTGTACTTGACTTCTAAGCTATAGGTTTTAGACTGTGCTGCAATAGACCTGACTTTTTCAAACGCTTCAAGTTCTTCAGCAGTTGTTTCCACTTTAATGTCTTCTGAGTCTTGTTCCGGCTCATCCTGAATTTCTTCAATTGCTTCTAAGTTAACCGATGAGGAAACTTCACTAGACTGACCCATTTCTTTACTAATGGATTGCGTCATCAGGTCAACTAGACTTCCCTGAAGAGACTTCTTTACAATCGGTCGAAACTTTTCGATTACTTTACTGGAAATTCTACTTTCTATTGCGTACCTAGAGCCAATGTTGCCAAGTTGAGAAACTAAAAAGCGAATGAATTCATCAGATGGAGAGCGAAGAAGACTGTCTACTAGTTGTGCCATTCCGCTGAGATAAACCATCTCTTCAGCATGTCGTTTAATGACGAGGGAATCGAAGTTATCTCGGTGGAAAAACTTCAGGTTTTCAATTTGCTTCTGGTCATAATCAAGAACGTTGAATCTGAAGAAAGGTTCTTCATCCATCATGTTCTCATGACGTAAATCTGTGAAGAAAAGGTACTCAATGCCATTTGTAACAATGGCAACTTTTGCTGAGCGCAATCCATTGAAATATCTCTTTAACTGACCATCATGAGCTTCGGGTTTCTTGTCACGGGCTTTCGCCTCAACCAGCATGACAATTGCATTACTAATGGATATGGCGTAGTCTACTTTCTCAAACTGTCCTGACTTTCTAATGGCAAAATCTGCTACATACTCAGGGATGACTTCAGTAGGATCAAAGACATCATAGCCGAGTGTACCGAAGAACGGCGCAATCAGTCCCCATTTAGTTGCTTCTTCGCCTGAGACAGCTTCAGCTCTTTTTCGGACTTGTTCTGCAACTTTAGCGATGTCATCTGCAAATGCCATACCCACTGCCTCAACAGTTAGAACCTACCTCATGAGATTTCCCAAAAATTTGTAGATACTCAACTACGTAAGTTCATCAGCACTTGCCTGAGATCTTAATTACAGTCAAAACTTTGAATGTCCGTCTCTTAAAAAGCCACTTCTAAAAAAGCTACTGCCTGATCACGAGTAACACTAGGAAAGTCATCTAGAAAAATATCTAGAGAATCTCCTGCTGTTAAATGTTGGATGAGAATCTTCGCAGGAACCCGCGTTCCCGAAAAAACTAATTCCCCATTCATCACATGCGGGTTGCACGAAACAATCTGTTCTCGATCCATAAATTACTACTCCTTAGTCGAAGCCAGTTATATGTACCATTATTTTATGCCACAAAAAAGGGCTGGACGTTCGCCCAACCCTACACAAAAGAGACTTAAGAAGGTTTAGAAATTCATTTCGGCGGCTTGGACGCGCTCGACTTGCTTCTTCTTCAATACCAACATGATTTGGGTGATGGTGACGATCGCAAAGAACGCCAGCAGACCCTTAATGCGGCTCGGATTTTGCAACACAATTTCAGCATCGATTTGACCGAAACCACCTACGTTGGGGTTACTAGTCAACGCATCACCTGCCTTGACTTCATCGCCTTGAGCCACGATCAGCTCAGGACCAGGCGGAATCGTGTCTTCGACAACGCCCTTGTCAGTATTGATGCTGACCGTATAACCGCCATCGTCGCCTTTCGCGATCGCCGAGATTGTTCCAGCAGCGGACGCATTGAATACCGCGTTATTGCTCTTGTCACCAGTCGGATAGACCTGTCCACGACCCCGGTTTCCACCGACGTGAACCGAGTACTTCCCAAAGTGTAATGAGCGATCGGTGTTTGGATCAGGAGACAGAATCGGGAAGCCAATCTCTTGATACTGCTCGCCTGGAACCGGACCGACCACGAGCCAGTTCGGATGCGCTTCGCTGTAGGGCTGAATAAATAGCTCAGCTAGTTTCTCTCGCATTTCCTCAGGCAAGCGCTCTTCGGGCGCTAACTGGAATCCCTCCGGTAACATCAGCAGTGCGCCAACGTTGAGCGGACCTGTACTGCCATCTCCCTGAACTTGCTGAACGCTGGTGTCATAGGGAATCTTAACAACCGCTTCAAACACGGTGTCAGGTAGAACCGACTGAGGCACTTCGACCTCGGTAGGCTTTGCGCCTAAGTGACAGTTCGCACAAGCAATCCGACCCGTGGCCTCACGGGGATTTTCGTACTGCTGTTGAGCAAAAATCGGATAAGCGGCTGCCGATCGCGGCAAAACCAAGCTCCCCGACAGTAAGATCGCGACGGTTGCCAAGGCAATTCCGACCCGCTTTGTCAATTTAATCAGGTTTGTTCTCATCTCTAGCAAATTACTCTCGCTCGGAATAAATAAAGGCAGAACGGTCGAAAGGGTGTGATTAAGTCCACCACGGATCTTCGCCTGTGCGGAAGTCCGTTTCTTCCCAAGGGGTAAAGCTGATTTTGTTGTCAGCAACCTCAGCGTGAGCAAGCGCCAGCGAGAGCGGAGCCGGACCGCGCACCACTTTTCCGGTGTTGTCGTACTGGGAGCCGTGGCAAGGGCACATGAATTTGTTTTCGCTGGCGTTCCAGGGCACAACACAACCGAGGTGAGTACACACCGCGTTGATGCCATAGCTCGCGATCGCCTGATCTCCTTCCACCACAATGTAGGTCGGGTCGCCCTTTAGCCCTTGCGCGAGCGAACGATCTCCGGCGGGGTGGCTGGTGAGATACTCGCTGACTAAAATATCATTACCGAGGGCATCTTTTGCTGTGACGCCTGCGGAACCTCCACCTGACGAAGGCGGAATAAAATATTTGATTACCGGATACAAGGCTCCAGCCGCTACTAGTGCCTCGGAGCCGAACATCAGGAAGTTCATGAATTGGCGACGACCCATGTTGGGTACATCATCTGCGGGTCCAGTAAGTTGAGCCATGACTACTCTCTAGGGATTGCGGAACGAAGTGAAAAAAGATTTAAGCGCAGAACTTTTGTCAAAGCTCTGTGTTTAGATCTAGTACGGGGTACTACAACGGCGATCTCTAAACTTTTTATCTAAAGCAAAGCGCTGAAAAGCCTTTAGAACAGCCAATTTGTAGTTTTTCTTAGATGTATTATTACATTTCTTGACACTAGCATCATAGCTAAGCGGCGGAGCCGAAATTTAATACGAAATGTTAAAGATTTTTACGGGCTAACGTGCCATGACCGGACAAGACCTACGCCAACTTTTGATTAACAAGTGGGGGTTTTCCTACGATATTCAGGTGCGCCGTGCGATGGGCAAACTGTTTGTGCAAGTAATGTGGCGCTATCAGGAGCAACGCTCGTTTCCGCTGACTGAATCGGAATATCTAGAGCATCTTGATCAAGTGACAAGCTATTTAGCGGCTTGGAATGCGATCGCGCAAGTGCAAACCTTCATTGAAACAACGCGCGAAAAGCCTCGGCTCGGAAAAGCAGTGAATATTCCGATTGATCTCGGCGATCGCGCGTCTGAATGGCTATTAGAGGAGTTTTAACGAATTTTTCGCTCGGTCAGTTCATTCAATCCTTCGCCAAACAAGGAGAGTCCGATCACCATCAGGGTCATGGCTAGTCCTGGAAAAACGGCTGTCCACCAAATTCCGCCCGTGGAGAGCGCGTCCAAGGCTTGATTGAGGTCATGTCCCCATTCCGGTACTTCATCTGGCAATCCCAATCCGAGAAATCCAAGTCCGCCTAGAGTCAGCACAGCATCTGCTGCATTGAGCGTGAACAACACCGGAACACTTTGAATCACATTTAAAAACAAATAGCGAGAAAGAACGCGCCAAGTAGACGCTCCCATCGCTTGAGCCGCTTCAATAAACAGTTCTGTTTTAACGCTGACCGTTTGATTCCGAACGACCCGATAGTACTGAGGAACATAGGCAATGCTGAGCGCGATCGCGGCATTAAAAACTCCTCGTCCAACCACAAATGCCAGCGTCACCGACAGCAGGAGTCCCGGTAGCGTGTAAATCGTATCCATAAAGAAAATTAGAATGCGGTCGAGCCTGCCGCCCAAATAGCCGCTGAGCATCCCTAGCGGAACGCCAATGATGAGACTGAGACCTGTTGCCAACAAGACGACCTGAAGCGCTGCCTGCGTGCCAAACAGCGTGCGAGAGAAGACATCGTAACCGAGACTGCTTGTGCCAAACCAATGAGCTAGAGAGGGCGCTTGGTGAGGCGGGTTATCAAGAAATTCGGTAGGATTTTGCAGCCATCCGATCGCTTGAAACAGGGGAGCGAGAAGCGCGATCGCAATAAACGCGATCGTGATCGCCGCGCCAATTCGCATCATTTGGCGAGAGAGCGACGGGCGTTCGACAGCACGAGACAACCGGGGCAGACGAATCGAAGTCATAAGACGAGGCAAACAGTTCGCTCATCATCATAAATCCTGGTTCGCAACCCATCAAAAAATAGCGGATGAGTAACCTTGAGGTACTCATCCGCTATATCCGTTATTTAATCTATTGCCATTACAGATGGCTTTCGATCAACTCGCGATACTGACTCTTCTGCTTCACGCCTTTGACTTCCGCAACCTTATCTTTGTGCTTAAAGAACTGGATCGTCGGAGTTCCCGAAATGCCTGCTGATTCTGCAATATCTGGATCTTCCTCAATGTCGATCTCGATAAAGTAAATCTTGCCGTCAAACTCATCCACCACTTTATTAAGAATTGGCTTCAGCGTATGGCAGGGGCCGCAACTCGGAGAGACATACTTAACCATGATCAAGCGATCGCTGTCATGGTAGAGTTTGCGCAAGGCGTAACTGCCTACATGCTTCGTTTGTGCTGGATCGACTTCTGTAGAAAACTCTTCTGCCTTGTGAGCCGTCTTCTCTTCGTTCGCCGCTTCCGCTTGAGTTTGGTGGAACTCTTGCGCTAAGCCGTTGAACGACAACCAGCGTTCTGCCAACATCGCAGACATGCATCCTGTGCCAGCCGCCGTAATCGCTTGACGGAATTCGTGATCCTGTACGTCGCCTGCCGCGAAGACGCCTTCAATATTGGTCTCAACCGATCCGGGCTTCGTGACGATATAACCTACGTCGTCTAGCTCAAGCTGACCTTTGAACAGAGACGTATTTGGCGTGTGCCCGATCGCATAGAACAATCCTTTCGCCTCGATCACGCTCTCTTCGCCAGTCTGACGATTTTTAACTTTCACACCTGTCATGTGTTGAGTTCCACCCACCACATCAACGGCTTCGGTATTCCAGTGAACCGTGATCTTTGGATTGTTTAAGACGCGATCTTGCATCGCTTTACTCGCGCGCAGCTTGTCACCTCGGACGAGCATATTGACGCGATCGCCGTACTTGGTAAGATACAGCGCTTCTTCTGCTGCTGTGTCACCGCCGCCAATAATGACCAACGGCGCACCCCGGAAGAGTGGCGTCGCACCGTCGCAAATTGCGCAAGCAGAAATGCCTCGGCTCCAGAAGTTGGCTTCATCGGGCAATCCGAGTCGCTTGGCGGTTGCACCTGTGGCAATCACAACGCTGTGTGCCTTGACTTCGCGATCGTCAGACCGAATCGTAAACGGACGTTGGCTAAAATCGACAAAGGTCACATCTTCGGTATGAAGCTCGGCTCCCCACCGTTCTGCCTGAGCCTTCATTTGATCCATCAGTTGCGGTCCAGTGATGCCTTGAGGAAAGCCTGGAAAGTTCTCAACCTCAGTTGTTGTCATTAGCTGACCGCCCGGAAGCCCTCCTGCCTGAAAGCCTTCAAATACTACAGGCTTCAGATTTGCACGTGCGGCATAAATTGCTGCCGTGTAGCCCGCCGGACCAGAACCAATGATTACTAAATTTTCTACGGTTGAATTCTCCATAAGACTTATATGAACTCATAACGACTACGAGTAGTATAGCGCAAGAAGCGCGATTGATGCAAAATGTTAAGACTTGACCATTCGACTTGAGGCTACACGGGGCGAGTCACAATGAATGAGAATGCCGATTTTAATTAGGAGACTGATTTAGGAAGCAAGCTTTTAATCTGCTCTAGCACTTTGTCTTGTTCTTTTCTGAGGTTCTCTAGCTGCTCAACCGCTTCTAGAAGCTGCTGCTGCGGGTCGGGCTGTTGGCGTTGTCCTGCAAACACGGATTTAACCATCCGTGGGCTTTTTCTTAAGATCCACTGACTCAATTTGATTGGGGTTTGTAAGAGCGAGAGCCACAGATTTTCGGTCAGACGCGCGATCGCACCCAGCAATCCAAACATCAGCACAATGACTAATCCCACGAGTCCTAGTGTCCAGACCGGATGGTGTAGCATCCAAGCTGCGATCGGATGAACGTCTAACCAATTTTGGAGGGCAGAGGTAGCAGCAACCTGAGAGCGAGTGACAACCGCATTACTCAGTTGTTCTACAGCTTGGCTAGGAATGCCAAGCGCATTGATGGCTTCTCCTCGAAGGGTTTGTAAGCCTTGTGAAAGATTATCTAGTTGATTCATAAATCCATTCGCCCAGAATCACTTTAGATTTCTATGCTAAATCTGAGGTGAATGAGAGTCCCAAATGAAACAAAAGTAATTTAACGAGATGAAGTAGATCCTATTTCTGAATGATCGCGCCAATCCGGAAGTTGCTTTGGGGGCGAAGTAGCACTCATTAGACCATCCTGAATTTCGTCAACCGCCGTGAAAAATCTTCTAGTTTTGTTGCCTCTTGGCTTTTCATTTCTAGCTACATTGCCTGCGATCGCAGGATCACTTCCTGAAAAATCTGTGCCGTGTTATTTCTTCAGAGGTGACCGAGTAGAACTTAAGCAGACCTGTTCTCATGTCGCGGGCTGGGGAACGGGGGGTACAGGACGGGCAGTGCTCACCTGGCAAGATAAGGTCGTGACGAATCTAGCTTGGGAGAACGATAAGCTTTCGCTAGATGGCAACAAAGCCTTTAACTATACCCGCGATCGTAAAACACTGAAGCGATTGCCATTGGATGAAGCAAAGCGACTTCGAGACAATGGAGCGCCTGCTTTGTCGTGCTGGCAAACTTACAAATATGGCAATTCAGTTTGCTGGTTCAGATAGCGCTTAACGGAGAGATTTACGAGTTGCCAAACTTTTGTTTTGCCTGGTCGTAAATCTCGACCGTGATTTGGCTAGCTCCGGTTTCTTGAGCAAACTTCTCAATTTTTTTACGCGCCGCCGGACGAACAAAAAACGGGATTTCTTTTAGTTTTGCTTCTGCTTCGGGTGTCCACTCGATTGATCCGCTCATAAGTATTCTCATTCCTTGTTAGGTTTAGTTTACCAGCGTAGATCCGTGAGTGGGATAGTCACCATATCGCAGACTGTAGCGATATGGTGACTATTGGAAAAATCGTGATCACTAACTATTTAAGCAGTGAAAGCAAATGTTTGAGCAAAATCTGCAAACGTTCCAACGTTAGTAAGTTTCGGGTAAGCGTTTCTAACAAATGACTTCTTATTTATAGATTTTGGGTACTCACTTATAGATTTCGAGTACTCGTTTATTAATTTCGAGTACTCAGTTGTAGATTTTGAGTATCCATTCATAATTTTTGTTTAAGCATCTATAAATTCTCTTTAAACAAAGATTATGAATGGATAAGCATTTATGGATTTCGGGTAAGCGGTTATAGATTTTGTTACGAGGTCTTCAATTGACGTTAATGCAATCATGGCGCAGGTACGGTGTAATTCCCGTTCAGCAGAAGTGCGATCGCATAGTATCAAATAAGAACTTCTCTACGAAGAACATGACGCAACAGATACTAGACGCAATTTATGAAAATGGTGTGTTTCGCCCTCTAAAACGTCCTCAAATTGAAGAAGGACAACAGGTGCGGATTGTGATCGAAGTCAATGCAACCCTTGCTCCGGATGACATACTTCAGTTGTCCGCTCAAGTTTACCAAGGGCTGTCCACTGAGGAGGTCGATGAGATTGAACAAATTGCTCATGATCGCCAAAAAAGTTTTGACGAGCGATCTGAATGACGACTGGGCAGGCTGTTTTGGATACGGATACGCTGTCCGCGATTCTACGTCAAAATCCTAATGTTCTTCTCAACGCTCGACAGTACCTGGTTGAAAATAGGAAGTTTACGTTTTCAATTATTACTCGCTACGAAATCTTGAGAGGTTTGAAGTCGAAAGCAGCAACGGCTCAGATTAACCGCATTTGAGCGATTGTGTGTAAGCAGTTCCATTCTGGCACTAACCGAGGAACTCAGGATGCTTTAGCAGTGAGTTCAGCGATGAGAGGTGTTGCTTTATCTAATTGACTTACACCAAGAATCGAAAATCCTAGAAGGTTGCCGTCTTCATCTACGCGCTCCATAACAGCATCATTGTTGGTTTCCTGCATATAGCCGGGTCTATCATAAAATACAACCTCTAAAAAGTCGCCCTCTGGATCAAACCAGATTTTGATGTGTTGGCTCATAGTAATGATTCTCCTTGCTTGGGTTTATCCGTTAGATAGGCAGTTAAGACGAAGGCATCATCTAATAAAAGTTTAACGACTACACAGAGCCATTTCTCTCCGACCAGGGTATCTGTGTAGTAGCGATAGTACAGAATGACAGTCACATCACTTTTGGATCGTCTTACGATTTCAGGTTTGCTGAGAGTTCGTCTGATCTCAGCTTCCAACCCCTCCATTTCTGGATGTTCTAAAATATGCTGCTGTCGTTCGTCGCTTAATCGAATTGCCCGATTTTGAAAGTCTAGTAGTGTTTGCATTACTTTGCTTGTCAGGCTTTAGAATCCTCATCGCTTCATTCTTCGACTACTTCGATCAAGTCTTCGATCGCGACATCAAACACCCTCGCCAACTTAATTAACGCTGTTACATCCACAGTTGCCATTCCTGTTGATCGTGCATAAGTTCTCAGAGTGCTGTAAACCACGCCTGAGTGCTCAGAAACGTCTTTAATTGTCCATCCTCGCGCATCGGCAAGCTCCCGAATTCGCAGCCTCACCAATCCCATGCTTGACAATGACTAATACTAGTCATTTAATAGAAATGTCCTTAAAAGCGATCGCGCTTTAGCCTGGAACACTCGAAGCGCGACGCTATCCCTTCTCATCAAAGGAACAAGCAACATGATATCAAGAGATCTGCCGAATGAAGCGGGCGGAACCAGTTATGGCGCTCATCTGCATCCGTGGTGAATTGTTTGTCTACTGCCAAATATGCAACGAACCGTCGTTGCTAGATGCCGTCGTCGTACCTATGCCGAAGAACATCTCAAAGTCCTCAACCGTTTGGTGACTGACCACACCTACACGATCGTCTTTGATCCATCCCACGAGTAACCGAGTTATGCCACGAGTCGTGGGTGGGCAATCCGTTAGAGCAGTGCAATCAACGTTAAATTTGAATGGTGGCCTTTGAGGATAACGGATGGAAGTCTTTCAAGCTCGTTTTGAGCATCTTGAAGAAGTGTCGAAGTTGTTTGACCAATATCGCGTTTTCTACAAGTCATCTTCAGATCTTGAAGCTGCTAGAGAATTTATTCAAGAGCGTTTCCAAAAAGGCGACTCGACTATATTTGTGGTAACCAATGACGGGCGCACGATTGGGTTTACGCAGCTTTACCCCAGTTTTTCCTCAGTGTCGATGAAGCGTATTTGGATTCTGAACGATTTATTTGTGGAGCGAGCTTGGCGAAAGAAGGGCGTTGCAAAGCTGTTATTGAGTGCAGCAGAGGACTTTGCAAGAGAAACAGAAGCCATCCGAATCATTTTAGCAACGCAAATTTCCAACATTACTGCTCAATCTCTTTATGAATCGCTTGGATATTGCAAGGATGAGGAGTTTTATCACTATTCGTTACCGTTGTAGCGGTGGCATAATAATCCCGTTGCACGTCGATTTACAGGGATAGTTAGTTAAGTTAGAGAGTTTATTTGCGCCGAGTGAATAGTACTGTTTGGAAGACATCACCTGCAAAAAAAAATTAGATGTGCAAAAGTTGTATGTAGCTACTGTGAATTGTCACAGTGGCTGCTTTTCGTACTTTCGCGGATTCAGCACAATAAAAATTAATCTAACCTTTATTAGAAGATCCGTAACCTCCCTATCGCCAAACGCCCTATGAACAGTTCCTTCTTACAACGTCTCCACAGTCCCGATCGTCCCGTCATCGTGTTCGATGGCGCAATGGGAACTAACATTCAGTCACAAAACCTAACGGCGGATGACTTTGGCGGCGCAGAGTACGAAGGCTGTAATGAATATTTGATTCATACCAAACCGGACGCGATCGCAAAAGTTCACCGGGACTTTTTAGCCGCAGGCGCAGATGTCATCGAAACCGATACGTTTGGCAGCAGTCCGTTGGTCTTAGCAGAATACGGCTTGCAGGACATGGCCTATGACCTCAGCAAACAGGCCGCCGAACTTGCCAAGAAATGTACGGCTGAATTTTCAACGCCAGAGAAGCCCCGATTTGTCGCAGGTTCCATCGGTCCTGGAACTAAGCTTCCGACCCTAGGACACATCACCTATGACAGCCTCAAAGACGCTTTCACCATTCAGGCAGAAGGCTTATTTGATGGCGGCGTCGATCTCTTCATCATTGAAACCTGTCAGGATGTGCTGCAAATCAAAGCTGCGCTGAATGCGGTGGAAGCGGTATTCGAAAAGAAGGGTGAGCGGCGTCCGCTCATGGTATCAGTGACAATGGAAGTCCAGGGCACGATGCTAGTCGGAACGGATATTAGTGGCGTACTAGCGATTCTGGAGCCATACCCGATCGATATTTTGGGCTTAAACTGTGCGACAGGCCCCGATCGCATGGCAGAACACATCAAATATCTGACCGAAAACGCGCCATTTGTGGTTTCCTGCATTCCTAACGCAGGCTTGCCCGAAAACGTTGGCGGTCATGCTCACTACAAGCTCACCGCCACCGAGCTTCAAATGGCATTACATAAATTTGTCGAAGATTGGGGCGTGCAAGTGATCGGCGGCTGCTGCGGCACTCGTCCATCGCACATTCAAGCCTTGGCAGAGCTTGCCAGCACGATGACCCCGAAAGAGCGACCGATTCGCGCGAAAGTTGTTACAGAAGATCCCCGTCCAGCCCTAAGCTATACGCCTTCTGCCGCCTCAATTTACACTGCTCAACCCTACGAGCAAGATAACTCGTTTCTAATCGTGGGCGAGCGGCTGAATGCGAGTGGCTCCAAGAAAGTGAGAGAGCTTCTGAACGTGGATGATTGGGATGGGCTGATTGCGATCGCAAAGTCTCAGGTCAAAGAAGGCGCTCACGTGCTCGATGTCAACGTCGATTATGTTGGGCGTGACGGCGAACGCGATATGAAAGAACTCGTGTCGCGGCTTGTCACCAACATTACGCTGCCGCTCATGCTCGACTCGACCGAGTGGACAAAGATGGAAGCGGGTTTGAAAGTCGCAGGCGGCAAATGCATCCTTAACTCGACGAACTACGAAGACGGCGACGAGCGTTTCTTCAAAGTGTTGGAACTGGCAAAAGAATATGGAGCTGGAATCGTTGTTGGGACAATCGATGAAGAGGGCATGGCGCGAACGGCTCAGAGAAAATTCCAAATTGCCCAACGAGCCTATCGCGATGCTCTAGAGTATGGCATTCCGCCTCACGAAATTTTCTTTGACACGTTAGCACTGCCGATTTCTACGGGAATTGAGGAAGACCGCGAGAACGCTAAGGCAACGATCGAATCGATCAAAATGATTCATGAAAGCTTGCCCGGAGTGCATTTTATGTTGGGCGTCTCCAACGTTTCTTTTGGTCTGAGTCCCGCCGCCCGCATTACGCTGAATTCGATGTTCCTCCACGAAGCAACGTTAGTCGGAATGGATGGCGCGATCGTATCTGCCGCTAAGATTTTGCCGCTCTCAAAAATCGATCCGCAGCACCAAAAAGTGTGTACGGACTTGATCTACGATCGTCGCGAATTTGACGGCGATATTTGCGTTTACGATCCGCTCACAGAACTGACAAAGCTGTTTGAGGGGGTTAGTGCCAAAGATGCTCGCTCCAGCAGTTCTCTCGCTGATTTACCAGTTGAAGAACGCCTGAAGCAACACATTATCGATGGTGAACGCATTGGTCTAGAAGATGCGTTGAAGCTGGCGTTAGAACAACATCCACCCCTAACCATCATCAATACGTTCTTGCTCGACGGCATGAAGGTTGTGGGCGAACTCTTCGGTTCAGGACAAATGCAATTGCCGTTTGTGTTGCAGTCAGCAGAAACCATGAAGTCTGCGGTTGCCTTTCTCGAACCGTTGATGGAGAAGACAGAAGGGAGTGATAGCGGTAAAGGTAAGTTTTTGATCGCGACTGTTAAAGGCGATGTTCACGATATTGGTAAGAATTTGGTTGACATTATTCTGACCAATAATGGATACAAAGTTATTAACTTAGGCATCAAACAACCTGTTGATAAAATCATTGACGCTTACAACGAGCATCAGCCTGATTGCATTGCCATGAGTGGATTACTCGTGAAATCTACAGCATTCATGAAAGAGAACCTGGAGATTTTTAACGAGCGTGGAATTTCGGTTCCGGTGATTTTAGGAGGCGCAGCGCTTACTCCTAAATTTGTTTACGAAGATTGCCAGAATGCTTACGAAGGGCAAGTGATTTATGGCAGAGATGCGTTTGCAGATTTGACCTTTATGGATCGCCTCATGCCCGCAAAATCGGACGGCAAGTGGAAAGATCAAGAAGGATTTTTGGAAGACTACGCGAAGTATAACCAGAAAGGACGGAACGCGATCGCAGAAGCGGAACGCGAATTAAATGGCGATTCTCAAGAAAAACCGTTTGAACCGGAAGTGATTGACAGACGTCGTTCGGAAGCAGTTGAGGTCAACATCGAGCGTCCTACTCCGCCCTTTTGGGGAACCAAAATTCTCAACCCCGAAGACCTTTCTCTGGAAGAACTCTTCTGGTATCTCGATCTGCAAGCTCTAATTGCTGGACAGTGGCAGTTCCGCAAACCAAAAGAGCAATCTCGCGAAGACTACGATGCGTTCCTTGCTGAAAAGGTCTATCCCGTTCTGGAGCGTTGGAAGACCCGCATTCAATCTGAAGCGCTATTACATCCGCAGCTCATTTATGGCTATTTCCCTTGCGTTGCAGAAGGCAACTCCGTTCACGTTTACGATCCGGTTGTAATCGAGAACGGACTGACGCCCAAAACGGCTACTCCAGTTGTCACATGGAACTTCCCACGTCAGAAATCGATGCGTCGCTTGTGCATTGCCGACTTCTTCCGCCCGATTGAGCAAAACCAATTTGATGTGTTTCCCCTGCAAGCGGTGACGATGGGACACATTGCGACGGAAGTGGCTCAAGAGTTATTTAAAGCGAATAACTATACGGAGTACCTCTACTTCCACGGGATGGCGGTACAAATGGCGGAAGCCCTGGCCGAGTGGTCTCACGCTCGGATTCGTCGCGAGTTGGGCTTTGGTGACCAAGAGCCTGATAACATTCGCGATATGCTGGCGCAGCGCTATCAAGGGTCGCGCTATAGCTTTGGCTATCCGGCGTGTCCGACGGTTAGCGATCAGTTCAAGCAGCTGGAGTTGCTTGGAACAGAGCGAATTGGGATGACGATGGACGAGAGTGAACAGCTTCATCCAGAACAATCAACGACGGCACTGATCGTCTATCATCCCGTTGCCAAATACTTCAGTGCCTAAACGATCATGAACATGCCAGCAAGCTCAGGGAAAGACGTTAGCGTTTTACTGGGCTTCTTTGTGCTCAGCCGCCAATTTCCACTCGTCAGCAAGCAGACTGTAGGTAACGAGATCGAGATAGCGATCGCGTGCCCAAACCAATTGTCGTGCAATTCCCTCTTGCACAAAATCTAGCCGTTCTGCGATCGCGCGACTTCGATGATTTTCGACTGCCGCCTGAATCACCACACGGTTTAGCTTCAACTCCTCAAACGCATACGCCATCATGCAGCGACAGGATTTCGTCATTACTCCCCTACCCTGATGATCTGGCGACAGCCAGTAACCAATTTCGCCCCAGCGATTCATTTTGTTAATGGTTAAGTCAATGCTGCCGATTACAGTATCATGAAACCAAATTCCACACACAAGTCCCTTTGCTTCAGCTAAACGCTGAAGGGATGATTCAATAAACTTGCGCGTATCCTCTGAAGATTGACTATTATCAACCCAAGGCATCCACGTTTGGAGATGTTGGCGATTTTGATCGATGACTGCAAATATCGCTTTGCTATGATGAGGCTGAAGCAGCTTTAGAACAACGTCTTGATCGACTGGGCAACTGAGCATAATAATCCTGACTGACGTATCTTAACTAGAAGGTTCCTCAGGCTCCGGCGCTTCAGTCGGATCTTCTTCGAGCGTCTCCAGCACAAATCGGCGGGCTAAACGATTGTAGGTTCCGGCTCCCACAAATTGCGGGTATTTGTGTGATCGCGTGTACACCCAAACTACATTCTGGTCTTCAACAATGCGAATTTCCTGAAACCATTTGCAGTTGGGAATTAGTGCTTTTGCAGCATCGAGGGCGTCAGTCCACCGCTCAAACTCTTTGCAAACGTCGCGGGTGATCACTTGAAACATGTCATTTTTCTATCAGTTCACCTTTCTAGAATAGCGAGATGCAGTTCCGTCTGAATGGCGCTTGGCACTGATCGTTCAAAGATTGCACCCATCGTAATAACCAAATTCGCAGCGGATTCGGTAGCAGATGTAACAGACAGTTCAATTCATCCGCTGCATCCATTATCAAATCCGTTGCCGACACAGGGATTGAGGCCAAGTGATTAAGGCCAAGATGACTCTTGCATTGGAATCACCATCACTTCAGGAATTACCGTTTCAGGAGGTTGAGTCAAAATGTAGCGAATGGTGTCTGCAACATTTTTAGGATCTTGAAGTTTCTCTAACGGGGTATCGGGAAAGCGATCTAAAATAAACGGCGTTTGCATACCGCCTGCAATCACAGCCGTTACCTTAACCTTGTGAGGACGCGCCTCGACGTGCAGAGCGTGGCTAAATCCAACCAGTCCCCATTTACTGGCGTGATAGGCGCTAGCATTTGCCCACGTCCGTTTTGAAGCCGTCGAAGCCACATTCACAATGTGCCCGGTTTGCCGTTCCTTCATGTGAGGAATGACTGCTTTTGACAAAATAAATGGCGCACGTAAGTTGACCGATAAAACACGATCCCAGTCATCAATACCAAGTTCTTCAATCGGAACCGTGAGATCAGTTCCAGCATTGTTAATGAGAATGTCTAGATGACCGTGTTGTTCAATGGCTTGTGCAACGCTGGATGAAATTTGGTCTTCATCTCTAACATCTAAGCGAAGCGCGATCGCTTTACCCCCTTCAGACCCAATTTCTGAGGCAACTTTCTCCGCGATTTCTTCGCGCACATCTGCCACTAAAACAACGACTCCAGCGGCTGCCAAAGCACGACAAATCGCTTCACCTAGGCCCTGAGCGCCTCCTGTCACCAACGCAACTTTTCCAGCTAAATCAGTCATAACTCACTCCTATTAATAATTCACGGTAAGCGGAAGGTTAACCTTCTGCATTCTGCGGTCTCCAGTTAAGCGCTGTCCTTTCGTCTCTTGACGTTGGGTCAAGGGTTCTGTTTGTCCTGCCATGATCCACGCCTCAACCAGTTCACAGAGCAAATGAATGACAACCATCTGCACTTCTTGGACGTGTTGGGCATCGGTGGCCGGAACAACAATCGACAGATCGCAGCGCGATCGCGCCGTACCGCCATCGCCGCCTAAAATGCCGATACAGCGAATGTTGCGATCGCGCGCTACCTCAAAAGCTCGGATCAAATTCTTCGATCGTCCGCTAGTGCTAATCCCAATCAGCACATCGGGCGGTTGGGCTAAGGCTTCGACTTGACGGGCAAACACTTGGCCAAACCCGACATCGTTTGACCAAGCCGTGAGGATAGCGCTATCTGCGGTGAGCGCGATCGCAGGGAGTCCCGGACGATTTTCGAGCTTGAATCGCCCGACAAACTCAGCCGCGCAGTGTTGAGCATCTGCCGCACTGCCTCCATTACCGCAAATTAAAACCTTGCCGCCTTGAGCAAAACAATCTTTCACTAGCGTTGCCGCTTCAATAATCTCAGATTGTAGTGAGTGTCGTGCGATGTGCAATGAGTCTATCGCCTTAGTGAATCCCTGTTCGATCACCGCAAAGGCATCTTGTGTGGGTGCGCTACTGATTAAAACAGATTGATATAGCGTTGCAACAGCATCCGTCACACGTTGCCAAGTGAAATGCTCCTTTGCTCGTGCAATAGCTTGACGACTTAACGTGGCTAACAGGTTCGGATGATCGTAGAGATGGGTGAGACGGTGTGCGATCGCGTCGGGTTGATTGGGCGGCACTAAATATCCGGTTTCACCATCCACCACTGAGAACTTGATTCCACCGACGTTCGAGCCGATCACAGGCGTTCCACACGCCATCGCTTCGAGGGGCGTAATCCCAAACGGCTCGTACCAAGGTGTTGTAATGAATACATCTGCCGCGCTGTAGTAATAGCGGAGGACTTCTCGCCCTTTTCGTCCCACAAACTGAACGCGATCGCGAATTCCACGGTGATCCGCGATTTCCGCTAAGCGGTTGACCTCTTTCGCAATTCTTGAATCAGCATCATGTTCTTCGCCGCCAACCACGATTAATCGGGCTGGAGTCGATGATGTTTGACAAAATCGAGCAAACCCCTCGATCGCCGTATCAACCCCTTTTCGAGGAACCATCCGACCCAGTTGCAGCACAATTCGTTCATCGGGCAGTATGCCCAACGCCACGCGAGCTAAGGCTTTATTGAGACACCAAAACTCCGTCGGATCGAAACCACAAGGAATAATCGTGATTTTGCGGGGATCAGCATTGTAAAGCTGAATCAAATCCGCTTCATCTTGTGGGCATTCGGCAATAATGCGATCGGCAGCTTGCACGAGTTGATCTTCAATCTCAAATCGCTCATCTGGAAAGTCATCGGCAGTTCCTTGATGAAACCGGCGGACTCGCCCCAACGCATGAAAGGTAATGACAAAAGGAATGTTTAATTTGCGCTTAATCTCGGCGGCAACCAATCCCGACATCCAAAAATTTGCGTGAATTAGATCGTACTGAACGGTTTGGCAAACGTTAAGCACGTACTTCGTAAAAGCTGCCATGTAGGGCAACAAATCTTCTTTGCGAACTTCGGTCGCAGGGCCTACCGGGACATGAATCAGTCGAACGCCTTCAATCCACTGCGCTACCTCTGGCAGCAGGGCGCGATCGCAGCGTGTAAAAATATCAACTTCGTACCCTCGTTGGGCTAAATGCTTAGCAATTTGACCCACGTATACATTTTGTCCGCCGCTATCGACGCCGCCAAGCACACCAAACGGCGATGCGTGTTCACTAATGAGAGCAATGCGTTTCATCAGATCTTGCCTCCTACGAGAGCGGGAGAATAAGGACTCGGCGTATCCGTAACGTAAGCAAACGCCGTATTCCAATCGCGGGTAAAGCGCTCGATATGAAACCGTTCTTGGGCAACGCGACGAGCGCCTTGACTGAGATGCGCGGCTTCTTTCGGATTGTTGATCAGCGATCGCATGGCTTCAATTAAACGATCGACATTCGTATCAACGTAGCCTGACACTCCATTTTCAATCACTGTTGCTAATTCTGTTGTCGCCAATCCCACAATTGGCATTCCGAGCATCATCGCTTCACAAATGGCAAGTCCTAAACTGGTATAGCGAATTGGATTGAAAAAGAATCGATACTGCACCATAAATTGGGGTAATGCTTCGTGCGAGATCTCACCCAATCCATTCAGCGTTTCCGACTGCATTCCAACTAAATCTAACGGGACGTGCGATCGCGCCTGCTCAAACACATCCGCTCCTAATCGCCGCCCACGAGATTTTAGCCCATTTACCACAACAACACCGCGATCCAGATCGCCCGAATAATGAACCTGCTCTGGAACAATTACACCATGCTCGATCACAGAGGTTGGCGTGCGTCCACTATTCCACATCAATTGATTAAAGTGAGTCACATGGACTAATAGAACATTAGGATCATTCACGATGTGATCTGTGTCGGTCGGGCGATCGCGAGGCGGATCGTGTTCTAAATAGATGCATGGTAGCTGACGCTGCTGTTCTGAAAGAATCTCGTATTGATCCGTGAGATAGTTCTTTTGTGACTGAAATAGAATGCAGTCAAACTCCAAATTTTGAACGTCTTCAGCAGATACGTTATGCACATTATCGCCCCAAGCAAAGCCGCCTAATTTCCCACCATAACCCTCAGGATAACCAGGCTTAACGGGCAAGAAAAACTGATGGGGCGACTGCACCAAATAGTAGAGATAACTCCCATGAACATGCCAAGTCAGAATCCTCAGGGGCTTCATGAATTAAGAATTCCTGTAGTAGCGAGTTTGCACAACTAGATTGAAGGTTGAGAACGTTCTCTATTGAAAAATTCCTCTATTGCAGAGAAATGAATCGTCTCAGATCAAGTGCGTTGATAAGTAACTTTGATCTATATTTATCGTGCAAAATTCAGCTACAAATTGCATTGGGCATTTGCCTAACATGTCGCGATTTTATGGATTCTAGGTTTGTGCATTTGCCCAACGAATCATAATCAGGCGAGAGCGATCGCAGCAACAATGCCAAGCGAATTTGAATCGCGGCATCAAACTGGCGAGGATTCAGCCCTGTGAGGGATGTAATTTTATCAAGTCGATAACTTAGGGTATTGCGATGAATTGAAAGTCGATTGGCGGTGAAAGATGGATAACAGTTTTCATCGAAAAAGATGCGTAGCGTATCGATCAATTCAGGATCTTGATCTAAGGGACTTAAAAGATGTTTTGCCAAATCAATTTTTGTAGCTTCGTCGGCAATTCCAACAAACGCAGCAACGCCCAAATCATCTAAACAATAAACCTGATTTTGGCCCGAAAAATGATGCCCCAGTGATAACGCCGCCCGCGCATCCTGATACGATCGCGCCAATCCCCGAATACCGGGATGATATCGCCCGATGCCAACACTTAAATTGGCACTTGTGTCAGAGCGGAGCCGCTCTAACAGCGCCGAACTAGCCCGCTTCAGAGCCGCAAGGTTTGCCCAAGACGGGTTGCCGGTCAAATCTTTCTGATCTGTCCACGCCTCTAAATCCTGAGTGCTACTTGCTTTCAAGACGGCTATTTCACTACCGCCAATGTAAGCACAAATGGTATCGCTCGGTAGGTGAAAGAAATTCACAATGCTACCGATAATGAATTGAACACGCTGTTGAGCCTGAAAATCTAATGTTTGCGGAGCATCGGACGGAGAGGGTAGAAGATAATCGGCAGCATCGATCAGAATCACTGCTCGCGGACGCGAAAAGTCGAGTCCTAAAATCTGTGCCTCTCGCAGAACTTCCGTTTCTTCCTGACAGGAGCTTCTCAGCAAATCATGAATAAATTTGTTTTTGAGATCATGCTGATTAGGCAATCGTGCGATCGCAGTTGCTTGACCAATCACTAGCTCCACTAACACCCGTGCTAGACGAGGCGAAATCAACTCGGACGTGACCAAATCGGGAATGACAATTTCTCCCGGTTGCTGATCGACATGAAAAGGAATTCGCAAGGCAGAATGATACAAGGGTACATTGGCACACTCACGATCGGAGCAGGTCAAAATTGCCGGATCATCAATGACAAATGCTTGCACACCCAACAATTCCTGCACACGTTGCGTCACGGCTTTTGCAACTCGCTTAAATTCTCCCGATGCCGCCTCCTTACTCATGCTCCTATTCCAATCGCATTGAGCAATTCAATAGGATGATCAGCCGCGTCTCTTTGCTTCACCCAATCGGTTAAGACTCCTCCTCCAAACTCTTGCGACTGCCCAATTCGGATCGGAATTCCTGCGAGGTAACACATGTAAGCGAACGGATGGGGAGACGTTTGACCATCAGAAAAAACAATGGCAACATCAAAGTTCTCCGATCGCAGCACGTTCGTTAAGTCCAATGCTTTAGTCGAATCAGACAACTCCTGCTCTGACGCCGCAGGATGAATGAGAATCTCAGCAACATCTGGTAAAGCCAACGCTGTCTGACTTACTGTAGGCGCACAGAGTAGCACAATATCTGCTTGGGGAGCAGCGTGCTGTAGCCGCGCGATTGGCTCTGCCAAGCTCTCGATCGCCGCGCCTGCTGCTACGTCACCCCTTGCCCCTGCTTGAATCACCAGAATTCTTTTTACGGTCGTCCACTCTTCATGCAGCATAAATCGACTCCTGATGTAGCAGATCGCGAACTTGCTCTAACACGCACGCCACACGCACGCCGGACGAATGCGACAGCGATCGATGCCGCGTTTGATCGAGTGGTGCCCAGCGCCGAGGATCAGACGCGCTAAAGATCACCGCACTAGGAACGCTAACAGCGGCTCCTAAATGAGAAACACCTGTATCGTTACAAATCAGCAGTTTTGCCTGGCTCAACAGTGCTGCTAACGCGCCTAAACTTGTTTGCCCAGCTAAATTCAAGGCTGGAGCCTGCATTGTTTGGGCGATCGCACTCGCTAATTCTCGCTCCGCCGCTGATCCTGTCAACACGACTGAATATCCCAGTTGTGCGATGGCATCCCCCACTGCCGCAAACTGCGATCCCTGCCAGCATCGAGACGGCACACTCGCGCCTGCATGGATACAGACATAATTGTCGCCCAACTCGTACTTTGCTTCGATCTGGGTGAGCGCCTCGCGATCGCAGGGCTTGAGTGGAAATTCTAGCCTCTCATCTAGGGCAGGAATGCCTAAGAATTCGAGAAGTCGCAAATATCGGCGAATTTCTGACTCAGATTCTTCGTAAGGCAAAAAGAACGCTGGATCAGGACACGAGTGCCCCATTAAGTAAAATCCGGCGGATTGTGCGGCTCCTAACTCTAAAGTGAGTGAATTTGTGATTACGCCGCTTCCGTGCATCTGGAGGGCTAGATCGAACGGTTGTGATTCGCCTTGCGACGCTCCGCCGCAGCGCATCTCTGCTAAAAATTTCTCTAGCCGTTCAGCATCCACCTCTTGCTCTGGTAGGCCAGGATACCCTGGAAGCTCAACAAACTCATCAATATACGCTTCAAACCGCTCTGCCCAACTCCGCGCTACAGGTAGTCCAATCAGGGTAATGTAGGCCTGAGGAAACGCTGTCCGCAATGCCCTTAGAGCAGGGATCGCACACAAGAAATCTCCTAGTCCTGGTAATGCTCTAACAACAGCTATCCGCCGTAATTGTAGATTACAGCGCTTCAAAGCAGAACCATTCTGCTGAGCCAAAAGAAGTTGATTGTCGGTCACGCTGCTTTTATCCTTGAGTGCAATGCGCTCAATGAGAATCCTCTCTGTGCAGTTTTTCATTGCATCACAGAGTAAAAGGTCTGTGCAATCGCTTTCGTCCCCTTTAAGAGAGAGATTGCTTTCGAGTGTAGAAACAGAAATCCCTTGCAAGAAAAATTTCTTCTTGCAAGGGATTTCCAGTCCGATTAGATGTCCACAACTAGCGCAAAATGGCTTGCTTCAGCAGTCTCATCCGCGTGAAGTCGGAGACTTAACCCACTGCTGACACCGAGAGCGCCGCTTGCTTGAGCGTATCTGCTTTGTCTGTCAGTTCCCAAGGGAGTTCTAGATCTGGGCGTCCGAAGTGACCGTAGGCCGCGACATCCTGATAGAAACGTCCGCCTCGCTCACTGGGCACTTTTCTCAACCCAAAGGTCTGAATGATCCCAGCAGGGCGCAACTCGAAATGTTCTTTGACCAATTCAAGCAAGCGCTCATCACTGATCTTGCCTGTGCCAAAGGTTTCGATCATGATGCTGACTGGACGCGCGACCCCGATCGCGTAGCTCAACTGCACTTCGCACTTATCCGCCAAGCCAGCCGCTACAATGTTCTTTGCCACATGCCGGGCGGCATAAGCTGCACTGCGATCAACTTTTGTGGGGTCTTTGCCTGAAAACGCGCCGCCTCCATGACGAGAGTAGCCGCCGTAAGTATCAACAATGATCTTTCGACCCGTTAAACCTGAATCGCCTTGAGGTCCGCCGATCACGAACTTGCCCGTTGGATTAACCAAAAAGCGTGTGTTCTCATCAGGGTGGATGTCAAGATCAGCAAAGCAAGGTTGAACGACTAGTTCCCACAGGTCTTCCTGAATCTTGGCTTGCACAGCCGCTTCATCAGAAATGTCTCCGATCGTGGCTGTGTGCTGCGTCGAGATTAGGATCGTGTCGATTCCCACGGGGCGATCGTCTTCGTAAGCGATCGTTACTTGAGTTTTGCCATCGGGACGCAGATAAGGCAATTGACCTGTCTTGCGCACAGCGGCTAGCTTGCGAGAAACGCGGTGTGCTAGGCAAATCGGCAACGGCATGAATTCAGGCGTCTCGTTGCACGCAAATCCAAACATGATGCCTTGATCGCCCGCTCCGATCGCATCTAACGCTTCTTGGCTGAGCTGTTCGCGGCTTTCTTGAGCGGTGTCTACTCCTTGAGCAATGTCAGGCGATTGAGCATCTAGCGCCACCAAAACCGCGCAGCTATTGGATGAAAACCCATTTTCTGCGCCAGTGTAGCCAATTTCTGCAATCTTTTGACGTGCTAACTCAATGTAGTTAACCTGTGCATTTGAGGTAATTTCGCCTGTAATCAGCACTAAACCAGTGTTGACAACCACTTCAGCCGCAACCCGACTAGCGGGATCTTGGGTAAGGAGGGCATCTAAAATGGTGTCAGAGATCTGATCGCAAATCTTATCAGGATGACCTTCAGTGACAGATTCGGAAGTGAAGAAATATCGACGGGACAAGAGCAGTCTCCTCTTTCTCGCTAAGGGTTTGTGGGACAGTCTGAATCGGTATAGTTGCGGAAATTATATCACTCAGCTTCTGTGGAGAGGCGAGATCGACGGCTCGCCGTCAATTTATGCCCCTTGAGGTACATGTAGCTAAGTCAGCAGGAGTTTACGCCTGTCGAAAAAATTCCGAAACCTGAGAGTATCGGTTCAAGCAGGCGTTGTATAGAGAATCCATCTATGTGTGGAATCCTAGCAATTACACGGAGGAACTGACTATTTGATGAGCTTTATCTTTATATACTCTTTAATCCGAGTCGTTTTCTACGAAGCTCTTGAAAGCTAATTCCCGCTCACGCTTTTTCTACGAAGCTCTTGAAAGCTAATTCCCGCTCACGCTTTGATTGTTGAGCCAAAAAATACGCACCAGAAAAGTAGAGTTAACTCTGGTTCTGTAAAAGCGGAAAGAAATGTCCGACAGGACCTTGACCCTTGCCAATGGAGAGAGAATAGCGAAGGGCAGTCGTCACGTAGTCTTTTGCCTGTTTGGTTGCGCTCAGCAAATCCTTTCCGAGTGCAAGATTTGCCGCGATCGCAGCTGCTAGTGTGCAACCCGTTCCGTGAGTGTTCGTTGTGTCTACGGTTTGTGTTGCTATGGTGTGCATATGAACCCCGTCAAACCAAACATCTACCCCGCGCAGTGCACCACTCATGCCGCCACCTTTGATTAAAACGGCTTTGCTGCCTAGCTGGTGGATGCACTCTGCGGCGAGACGCATATCGTCTAATGTTGAAATGTCCAGACCCGATAGAATTTGAGCTTCGTAGCGGTTGGGGGTCAAAATCGTCGCTAGGGGAAGCAGTTGTGCTTTTAGGGCTGCGATCGCGGCGTCATCAATTAACAGTGCGCCTGTTCGCGATACCATAACCGGATCGACGACTAAGTTTGGAATCGGGTGAGAGGAGAGTTGCTGAGCGACCACGGCAATAATTTCTTCATTCAGCAGCATTCCTGTTTTCGCTGCCTGCACACCGATGTCGTCGGTCACTGCCTGCATCTGCGCTACAACAGAAGCAGCGGGTATCGCATCAACGCGGGTCACGCTCACCGTATTTTGAGCCGTAATGCAAGTGATTGCACTGGTTCCATGGACTAAATGAAAGGCGAATGTGCGTAGATCTGCCTGAATTCCTGCACCTCCACCGCTATCAGACCCTGCGATCGTGAGGGCAACCGGAATTGAAGAAAGACTAGTCGAAGTCATAGCATCGCGGTTCAAAGGTGGTCTATTCCCATCCTAGGCTGCTATGCCCATTCCTGTGAGTTAGCGACTCTTGACTGATTGGGAAAGGTTGCGTTGGCGAATTGAACGGGTTTTGGCACGATGAATTTCTTCCTCGGCGTAGCAAATGGAGACATACTTGATGCCAGCAATAATCCAAATGGCTTTAAGGAGTCGCTCCAAGTCACTAAGCAAGCGATCGACGACCCAGGGTTCTGGACAGTGAACGATGAGGGTATCGCTTTTGAGATGCAGGTTACAAAGTCCTAGGCTTTTGGTGAAGCGGTGGCGCAAACGGTAAAGTCGGAGGTCTTCAAGCAAGGCTAAGTCTTGAGTTGTTAGTTGAATTTTCATAGGATTAAACTCACCGTGTGTTGCACAGATTGAACTAGATCTCCTAAGCAATCCACACTGTAGAATTCGGTATCTTTATTTATTCTGATAAAATTAAATAAGCAAATCTACGGGCACTTTACAGAACGAATGGTTGAAATCCCCGTTTTAGTGCCCTTTTACGATTTGATTTTCAGAAAAACTTAACAATATTACGGAGATGAAGAAAGCTATAGAAAGTTGAATTTCCACATTTAACTTACGAAATTTTAGTCAACTCGTTTCATGTTACTCATGCAACAGCCCTAGCGAAATTAGCATCTCTAACCGATGTTTAATGCGTGTCAAATCGTCAAGGTCTATCTACAACTCATAATCTATCTACAACAAGTTGAGAAGTCTATCTACTTAGTACAAGTTGGTGGACTAATTTAACCTTTATTGCTGACCAAACGGTAGCTAAGGCAACTTCCTCGCTGGTTTTTAGCTATAGAAGCAATGATACTCACCAAGATATTGATCAAATCTGTCTAAAAGCTAAAGCTTTCTGCCCCTACCGTTAGTTCATCATCTGTCAGCTGGTGCTGTCACCTATTAGTCTTAGTGGATGGGCCAAGGAACCACTAAGTACTCCCAATTTTCCCACTAAAGATAATGTAAGCTATACATGTTTGATCTATGGAAGAGCATACAACAGAGATCGCTAAATTGACTTCTACTACCATTACCTGGAACTATCGAACTCGCATTTCTGTATCAACACTTGCTCTCATCCCTAGTTTAGCGAAGCACTAATCATTTCTAAAACGTGACCAAGATCACAGCAACATAGCGAGTAGATCGCTGATCTCTTTTGACTGAATCTTATAGATTAGTAGTATTGATTCCGATGCACGTTTTACCACTCGGAGTGATGAAGTCCAAGGAATGAAGTGTATCTTCAGCTAGTTTCAGAACAGTTTGCCCATTAATAACCTATCGGATAGAACCCCACCTTGTACTACGCTCTAGGTCAGATCGTATGACTAATGCCCCTTCCTTGAAAATCGTCCAAATTAGCGACACACACCTGTTTGCCGAGACAAATCAGCATCTCCTCGGTTTCTCAACCCTGCGATCGCTAGAAGCATTACTTCAGCACTTGCGTCAGCTTAGTCCGTTGCCTGATCTATTTCTGCTGACAGGCGATTTATCGCAAGACGGTACGGCCGCGTCGTATCAGCATCTTCAAAAACACTTTAGTTCGCTGCAAATTCCGCTCTACTGGTTGCCTGGAAATCATGACTGTCTGGAGAACATGGAGCGATCGCTAACGCATCCTGTATTCCGTCCAGAAAAATCGTTTCAAGCGGGCGGATGGCAGTTCATTTTGCTCAATTCTCAAGATCCGGGCTGTGTTCATGGAGTGCTGTCACCTAACAGTTTGGATTGGTTAGAGCAGCAGTTGCAGCAATGCTCCAACGTTCCAACCTTAATTTCGATGCATCATCCGCCACTAGAAGTAGAGTCTAGCTGGATCGATGGCAGCCGGTTGCAAAACGCTTCAGATTTTTTTGACCTCATCGATCGCTATCCCCAAGTAAAACTCGTGGTATTTGGACACGTTCATCAAGAGGTTCAGCGTCAACGTGGATCAGTGTTTTATTTGGGAACGCCTTCAACCTGCATTCAGTTTGAACCCAAAAGCGTAGAGTTTGCCTTAGGGCATCAGGATCCGGGGTTTCGAGTGTTCAATTTATATCCGAATGGAATCTGGACAACTAGAGTGCAGCGCATTCATTATGCTCATACGCTCGATTTAGCGGCAACAGGATACTGATTTAGCGATTAAGACTCGAAGTTTAGTGAAATTGATTGCGCCCCAATGTGAGCAGTAGATTTAGACAAGTAATGAATCTAGGTTAAGAACTGCAAAAGTTGCAGAAATGAGAGCAAGTATAGAAATGAGAACAAAACGTGAACCAAAGATAGACTGTGCTAGAAACGAATTAGAGATTATTAATGAACGTTCAGCTAACTTTGGTACAAATTTTGGCTCAGCCTTGTCATTCTCGTCTAAAATCTGCAAGGTGCTTTTACAAGTCTTAAAAGATACCTCTAGTCGTGCTCTATGAGGAGAATCGTGTATGAAACGTCTAGTTGTTTGTTGTGATGGAACTTGGCAGCAACTCTCTAGTCCCTATCCAACCAATGTTGTTAAAATCGCTCAAGCCATCAAGTCTATTGCTCAAGATGGAGTCCCTCAAGTGGTCTACTACAGCGAAGGCTTGGGGACGGGAGACTCACCCTTTGAGAAGCTAACAGGCGGTGCATTTGGTTGGGGAATTGATCAAACCATTCAAAAAGCCTACCGATTTCTCTCTCTCAACTACATGGAGGGCGACGAGATCTATCTGTTTGGGTATAGCCGAGGAGCTTATACGGTTCGGAGTTTAGCAGGGTTAATCTACTGCTCTGGGTTGCCCAAACGCCAGAACATATGTCACATTCCGCGAGCATACGAGATATACCGCGATCGCGAGATTGCTCCAAACGATCAGATCGCTAAACAGTTCCGTAGCGACTACGGCGAGAATGTCCCGATCACGCTTCTGGGCTGTTGGGATACCGTCGGTGAACTCGGCGTTCCGGATCAGATCCCGTTCCTCCCGATTGATAATTGGCTCAATGCAAAGTATAAGTTTCACGACACGCGCCTGAATCGACGCATTCAAAATGCATTTCACGCTGTCGCGATTGATGAGCGTCGGAAGGTGTTTGACGTGACTCGAATGCAGCTTAGTGAGGGTGCGACTACCAACATACGGCAGGTTTGGTTTCCGGGCGTTCATGGCTGCGTCGGAGGAGGTAGCGACGCCAATCACGGATTATCAGACGGAGCGTTGCAGTGGATGATGGAAGAAACCAATCGGGTCGGGTTAGGACTAGAGTTTAACCCGACGTTGGTAAAAGGAGGCATAAAGCCTAATTATGCGATCGCGTTTGACTCTGAGATTAGTGGCATTTTCAAGCTGGCTGGCACACTCCATCGCCAGTTGCTTGATCCAGGTGATCCCCTCACGAAGTTCGATCAACACTTCTTTGACAACAACATTCACCTCAGCGCAAAGCGACGCTGGAAGCTGGCGGCGAAACCGCTTTACCGTCCAGAACCATTGATACCGCATCAGCAGTGGTTTGATGGATTTGTTGAAGCGGTTGAGGTCGCTTCAGCCAAGGGCTAACCTCAATCTTGCGTCAACTTCAACTCTTATGTGTTGTCAATTCAATGGGTTGTCAATTAAGACGGGTACAAGATTTGGATTAACGGTTATGCAAATTTGAGATGGATGCCGAATCGTGGCCGATCTCTTACGATCGGCTCAAATCTCCTATAGGTTAGGCATGAAAAAGCTTGAAGACGTTCATCCTTGGTCGACTGAGTACCCAGTAGAGCGACGAAAAGATTGGTACAGTGGTGCGGCAGAAGCTTACAATCGAACGCGACCCCGTTATCCAAGAGAAATTATCGATCGCGCTGTCGAGCTGGCTCAACTTCCTTCCGCAGCAGCCCTGCTTGAGATCGGCTGCGGTCCTGGAATTGCAACAGTCGAATTTGCTCAATTGGGCTTCTCAATGCTTTGCCTCGAACCAAGCAAAGAGGCTTGTCAATTTGCTCGGCAGAATTGTGCAGCGTATCCACAAGTCGAGATTCAGAACTGTATGTTTGAGGAATGGACGTTAGAGCCTGAGCGATTTAACGCTATCCTCGCTGCGTCGTCGCTGCATTGGGTTTCGGCTGAAACTCGCTACTCCAAAACCGCAGCAGCCCTGCAAAACAATGGGTCCCTAATCTTGCTGTGGAATTTTCCACCCCAACCCAGCTATGACGTTTACCAAGCCTTAGAAGAGGTATATCAGCTTCACGCTCCGTCGCTTGCCAAGTATGAGGACAAAAAAACGCACGAATCGAATATTAGCGCGTTTGGAGAGGCTGCAATTTCATCTAGTTTGTTCGGTGAGTCAATCGTTGAATTGATGCCCTGTGAGATCGCTTATGAGGTTGACGATTATTTAGCGCTTTTGAGTACGTTGTCGCCTTACATCGCGCTGGAGCCACAGAACCGAGCAGATTTATTTGCGGGACTGAGGAGTGTGCTAGAGCGAGAATGCGGCGAAGCTGTTCAGACCAAGTATTTTTCGGCGGTTCAGGTGATGAAGAAAATTTAGGTATGGGTGTGATTCCTTCGGATCTGCGACTAGCCCTAAGTGCGTCTTCACGGTTCTACCTATTACTTAACCTTTTCTTACAATAGAAGAATCCCAACCCTACCTGCCAATATGACGCTACCAACTTCTCAGCCTTCCAATTCTGCTACTGGGCAGTCGCTCAATGCTCCATCTTGGCAAATTAAACTTCTGTATGACGGACAGTGCCCCTTATGTATGCGAGAAGTCAATTTTCTAAGAAAACGAGATGCGGGTCGAGGGCGAGTAGAATTTGTTGATATTGCAGACGATGATTACACTCCTGAAGCAAATGGTGGAATCGATTTTGAAACAGCGATGGGAAGAATCCATGCTGTGCTTGCAGACGGAACAGTAGTCAAAAATGTAGAAGTTTTTCGCCGCGTTTATGACATTTTAGGAATGGGCTGGATCTATGCAGCTACTAAATTGCCCGTAATTGGTTTAATTGTGGATAAACTCTACGAGCTTTGGGCAGATTGGCGACTTCCGCTCACGTGTCGTCCGAGTCTTGAGATCGTTGTTGCTGATCGGCAGCAGCGGCTTGAATGTAAGCAAGAAGGGCGCTGTCGAATTGAATAATCTAAACGTTGTGAGTTTGCCTCTCTAACGTTTAAAGCGTTTAACAAAAGTAGATTAAGTATTGTGTTTTTAGTGTTCAAAAAGTCGCTTCTTTGTTTAACGCTTCGGATGCCAAAACTTGGTCTCTCTTTTGATTGGATCGAACTACTCAAAAAGAAATAAACAGAATTATTTATTCCTAGTGAGGGATGATCACAAAACTGTGCTTTCCTATGCTCGAACAGAAAGCAAAGTTGTATCAATTGCTGCAATTCTATACTCAACATTAATTGCGCCGAATCGACGTTTCCTTTCTGGTTGAAAATTTGTTCTTTAACTCATTGTCTTTAGGAGGTAGCTTATGAGCTTTTTTCAGCGAAGCCGAAAGATTCTAGCGGCTTTGGCATTAGTTCTAATTCTCACCGTTACGACAGCGTGCAGTTCTGCGGTTGCTCGTGAACCTCAAACGAAATCTCCAGTTGCTAGCAGCGATTATGGTTCGATTGCAAGAGGAAATACTGCCACAGGTCAAGACTTTGGAAGCTGGGCTGTGCAAACGTCTAAAGGATTATTAAAAGATGCTTATGTGCGCGATAACAACAAGTTAGGAGTTGTTATTTCACCTCAAGTTCGCCCTAGCGATGTTAAGCCTTTGACTCAATCTTTGATGCAGGGATTTCATAAGAACTTTCCGAATCAAGATTTGTCGGTATTAGTATATGCACCTGATAAAAAATTGATTCTGACGGCTCGGTATGATACTCAATCTAAGCAAATTCAGTATCAGCAACCTAGCTAGTAATAAGCTTTAAAGCATTTGTAAAAATTAGGAGAATAAAACAATGGCTAGTAGTGATCAGTACAAGCATCAGATCATGAACGATCTGGCTGGCGGGAATACAGAATCTCTGCCAGATGAATCTGGTTCTTTAGAAAATTATGATAACTTTGATGACTTTGCTCAACGGTCTTCGCGAGATGAGCGGCGGAACTTGTTTAGCCGAGCGTTCCACCACGATCGCGTCTCTTCTGCGGAGATGGAACCTGAACTGCAGCGTGCGATCGCTCAAATCAAACCAAATGAGCGAGGTGATGTTGCCCACGAATTTCTCAAGCAGTTCAAAAAGCGGGGCTTGAGTGAGCAAGATCTAGCAAAACAGCTAGGGCTATCCACGCATCACGGCAGTCGGATGTCAGCAGATGATGTCGGCAAGTTAGCGGGCTTTGCTTATCACAATCATCCTGATATCTTCCATGAGGTCTTAGCGGATCAGCCTGCCCTTGTGAAGTTTCTGAGCAATCCTGTTGTTGGTGCCGCGATGGGCGCGGTTGCCGCAAAGTGGTTAGGTCACAAATAAAATCACAAGCGCCAATCTAATGATTGTCTAAACAGCAAAGCCGCCCTCTTGATATTCAAGAGGGCGGCTTTGTCTTACTCACCTGTCGTATCGAATAGCCACTTAAACTGCCATTGCAACTTTGGGCTGCTCGCGTCTGACTTGGATTTGACCATCCTCATCCACCTCAACGATCGCCGTGTCTCCAGCTTGAATGCGACCTGCGAGGAAGGCTTCTGCCAGGCTATCTTCGAGTAGACGAGCGATCGCACGACGCAACGGACGCGCTCCATAACTCGGATTGTACCCTTCGGATGCGACCCGCTCTTTGAAGCGATCGCTCACTTGTAAGGTAATGCCTTGCTCTGCAATCCGTTGGGCAGCTTCTGCAATCATGAGATCTGCAATCTGCGTCACTTCATCGCGGTTCAACTGATGGAAAACGATAGTCTCGTCAATCCGGTTGAGAAACTCTGGACGGAAGTAATTCTTCAGTTCATCGTTCACCTGATTGCGAATCCGACCGTATGCTGCCGCTTCAGACGACTCGGACGACATCTCGAAGCCCAAACCTGCGCCTCCCTTCTCAATCACCTTCGAGCCTAAGTTCGAGGTCATGATCAGTAAGGTATTCTTGAAGCTAACAGTTCGACCTTTGGAATCGGTCAAACGCCCGTCTTCAAGCAATTGCAGCAACATGTTAAACACATCAGGGTGAGCCTTCTCGATTTCGTCGAAGAGCAGCACTGTGTAGGGATTGCGACGAACGGCTTCGGTTAGCTGACCGCCTTCGTCATAGCCGATGTAGCCAGGAGGCGAACCGATCAGCTTGGAAACGGTGTGCGACTCCATAAACTCAGACATGTCAAGACGAATCATAGCCGAGTCGGAACCAAACACCGCTTCAGCCAAAGCTTTGGCAAGCTCGGTCTTACCCACTCCAGTCGGGCCAGAGAAGATAAAGCTGGCGATCGGGCGATTTGGATTGCTTAAGCCCACTCGCGATCGCTTGATCGAGCGTGCCACCGCAACCACGGCTTCATCCTGTCCGATCACGCGCTGATGCAAGCGCTGATCTAAGTGCAGCAACATTGCAGACTCAGACTCGGTCAGCTTGCTCACCGGAACTCCTGTCCAAGCCGCAACCACTTGCGCGATGTCTTCTTCGCTCACAACTGGCGTTATGCCAGATGCGGTGGATGGAGTTTGACCACTCGAAAGCTGAGCTTCTAATGCCAGTTCTTGATCGCGGAGTTGCCCTGCTTTGTCAAAGTCTTGAGCCGTCACCGCCGCTTGCTTGTCTTTCGTGACTTGCTGCAACTGCTTCTTCAAGACCTTAATTGCAGGATTGGTGTTTCTTAACCGAACCATAGAGCCTGCTTCGTCGATCAGGTCAATCGCTTTGTCAGGCATAAATCGGTCGGTAATGTAGCGATCGGCAAGAATGGCCGCTGCCTCAACCGCTGCATTGCTAATTGTGAGTTGGTGATGTTGCTCGTAGCGATCGCGCAGTCCTTTCAGAATCTCGATCGTCTCTTCAACGGTCGGTTCACCCACCATTACTGGCTGGAAGCGTCGCTCTAGAGCCGCGTCGCGCTCAATGTGCTGACGATACTCATCGAGCGTGGTCGCACCAAGGCACTGAAGCGCTCCACGTGCCAACGCAGGTTTAAGCAAGTTTGCTGCATCCATGCCGCCTTCATTGCCGCCTGCACCAACAAGGGTATGAATCTCGTCGATCACCAGAATCACATTACCGGACTGCTGCACTTCTTCAAGGATGTTCTTCATGCGCTCCTCAAAGTCGCCCCGGAAGCGAGTGCCTGCCAGCAAACTACCCATATCAAGCTGAATCACTTGCTTGTCATAGAGCAAATCGGGCACATCCTGAGCGTAAATGCGCTGAGCTAATCCTTCTGCGATCGCGGTTTTACCAACTCCTGGTTCACCGACTAACACCGGATTATTCTTCGAGCGGCGACCTAGAATTTGCACCACTCGCTCGATTTCCTTAGCGCGACCGACGACTGGGTCAAGCTTGCCCTCTGATGCCATTCGAGTTAAATCTGTACCAAACTCGTCTAGCGTGGGCATCCGTTGAGAGCGCTGAGCAGCACTACCACCACCAACCACAGCAGGTTCTGGCTCTGAAGCAGACTGCATCATTTGAGTGTGCAGGGCAGCTAGATCTACCCCTAGCGTCGTCAACACCTTGGCTGCAACCCCTTGATTGTCTTGCGCTAATGCCGCTAATAGATGACGCGGACGTACATATCGCTCTCCTGAAAGGCGAGCCGCTTGAAGCGCCTGTTCGAGAACTTGCTTGCCTTTCGGCGTGAAGGGAAGTTCGGCCAGTGTCGATCCGGTCCCTCGACCTACAATTTTTTCAACTTCGGCACGGGCAATGTCGAGCGTTACACCAAATTCTTTCAGAATCGACGCCGCAACCGTATCCGTTTGTTTCAGTAATCCAAGCAAGACCGCTTCTGTACCCACAGAATTTTGCCGCAGTCGGCGTGCTTCTTCTTGGGCGTACATGACGGTAGCGATCGCTTGGTCTGTGAAGTATTCAAACATTGGGACGTTCTCCACTATGCTATGTCTGCTGAGCAAATTGCCGAGTCAGACGAAGGAGTCTAGAGTGAGTCTCACTCGTAAACTTTTTTGTAGTTATGTATTCACTTTAATGAGTGGAAGCGGGAGCAACTAGGGAGGAAAACCGTCTGAGAAAAGGCGGGAAACGTAACCGAGAAGCGGGATGGGGTGGAAGGTAGAGAAAGCCGAAGCAGAGAACAAATTAGGTTTAACGTCACCGCATTCGTGTAAAGAATGCTACTCGAATCCCTGAATTTATCGCGTAGAAGACGGAATCATTACAGTAGTTTGATGATTGCTTGAAAATAATAAGACCACATTATATACTACGACCGACAATCAGGCTTGCTCACAGATTGTATGGCTGATCGATCAGGTTATCCACAGTTGAGCAAATCGCTAACTAAACTGGGAGACTGAACTATGAATATTATTGCTTGGGCAATTTTAGGCATCGTAGCAGGCGCGATCGCGAAGCTACTTTATCCTGGAGACCAAGGCGGCGGAATCGTTAACACCATGCTGCTTGGTATCGTGGGTGCATTCTTGGGCGGAAGCATTGTCACGCTTTTGGTTACAGGCACGATCGCGCTGAACACGTTACCCGGTGTGCCCGGTCTGGTTGTTGCCATTTTGGGTGCAATGGTCGCAATTTTCCTATGGGGCTTGGTCACGCGCTCCGTTTAATTAATGCCATTAAATTGGATACGGATTGGCGAAAGCCAATCCCTAAAAAAGTTTGATTCTATAATTTTCGATCGTGTCTGTGCGGCTCAGTACGAGTTATTGAGGCAAATCGTATCACACATGAAAGGGCACGACCGCGAGAGGCAAGACCACAAGCAACAACCACAACCAAGCTCTTGGATTGGTTTCAGGAAGCGGTTCTAAGGGATCAAGCAAGGCATCGATTCGCTCAGCTAAACGGTTCTTGACAACCGCACTGCTAAACGCCGCACATAATTGATCAGACTCCATTTGAGAGGCACTCACAACAGACAGCAGCGCTTCTGCCAACAGTAATGGATCACCCTGCTGTGCTGCCCACCGATCTGCACGCAATTCTCTCAGCATCAATAATTCTTGCCACAGCGCATTGGTCTGTGGCAACCAAGCGGTTAACCGACGCAACCAGCCTAACCAAAAGAACCAGAACGTATCTCGGTAATAGGCGTGGGCTTCTTCATGTCTCAAGACAACTTCTAAATGGTGTGGCTCAAGCGTTTCTAGTAGTCCCTGGCTAATCACTAACTCTGGGTTCCAAAAGCCGATTTGAGCGACAAAAGGCGCGGACTGATCCAGCAATCGAGCGGCAGTTCCACCGATGTCTTGCCGGGGCAACTGTTGGACGCGACGAGTCGATCGCAGGGCGTCACTGCCTAATTGGATCGCCAACACCAAACCAAGTCCCAAAAAGCCGATCGCGACGCCATAGCTGCCCCAGCCTTCCCACCAGCGCACCATCTGTCCTTTCGGTCCCATCCACAGAATGGCGATCGCGCTGACTCCAACCAGCAACGGCGAAAACAAAAACGCTCCCAGCGTCCGATTCCATCGCTGGCTCCAGCCGTCAGCGGTAGGATTCCACGTCAGGCGAACGGAGAGGGCAACACTTAACGTCACGATCAATAAGACTAGATGCATTACTTCTCCTCTCTGGCTTGGCGGACGGCTTTAAGGCGTTGCGCGATCGCGTCGAGTTGTTCGACGCTGGCTTGATCCAAACTATCGGCAAAGGCTGCTACAACATCGGCATTGCCCACCGCGAGAAACTGGTTTAGCTGTTCATAGGCGTGCAAGGCTCTTGCTTCTGCCTGAGAAATTCGAGCTTTCCAGGTAAAGGAGCGATTTTGTTTGTCGCACAGTAGCCAACCCTTCGCCGTCAAGCGATTCAGAACGGTTGTTACTGACGTATAGGCCAACTCGCGATCGGGATCATTCAAGATGCGATCGTGGACATCTTTCACAGTGACCGCTTCGAGTTCCCAAACAATGTTCAGAATTTCAGCCTCAAGCGGGCCGAGGGAGAGATGTTTTGGGCGGTGTTCGGGGAGAGGAGCCATAGCAATGATAAAAACAAGCTGTTTCTAGAGTAGAGGAAAGCGATTGGCGTTGCCAAGCTCCAAAGGATCGCCATAAACACGTCTTGAGAAGTTCTACAGAGTGTCGTTTGACGAACAAAATTCAGGAGCGACAGTATAGAGAAGTCATCCGTCGATTTAACTCAAGTAATGAACCACAGAATTTTTGGCAGTGCGATTAGCGCAGTTCTTAGCATCCTGATTTCTAGCGGAGTCAAAGCCGACGAGATGCATTCCCAAAACCCCTCTCACCCTCAACATTCGACCCCTACTCATGCCCACGGTAAGCTAGAAATTCCAGCTGGAACAGCGCTTCCAGCCGTTGATTTGGAGGTTGCTCCCGACCCAATGGGAGGCTGGAATGTGCAGGTCAAGGCAGAAAATTTCAGGTTTGCTCCAGAGCAGGTCAACCAGACCAACACCGTGAATGAAGGTCACGCTCACCTCTACGTGGATGGTAAAAAACTAACTCGGCTGTATGGGGCTTGGTACTACTTAGACAAACTACCGACAGGTCCTCACAGCGTGACTGTGGTGCTCAACACCAACCGTCACGAGGAGCTATTTCACAACGGTAAGCGCATCGAAGCGACACAGCGATTTATTGTTTTTCCGGCTGGTGCAGGACACTAGCGAATAGCATGTCATGATAGGTAAAATCCGTTAAAGGTGAGTGACGGACGATAGAATGAGCCTCAAAAAAATTGTCAAAAAAGATATTGTCAAATGGTTGCAGCAACGCCCCTGGCTTTTATTGCCAGTGTTGGGCTTGATTCCGCTAACGGGTGCCTACGTCAATCATCGCTTCCCTGAAACAGTTCCACCTACGCCCGTCTCGTCTCCTGCTGCGCTCTCGCCCTCACCCGTCACATCGCCATCTCCGCTGCCACTTCCTCCGACGCCTCAAGCATCGCCTCAAGCCAAAACGTCTCCTCAGCCGTCTAAAAAAGCATCGCCAACACCTGTTGATCCGTCTAAATACACCAAGGAGCAAGCTGCAATCAATGCGCGGTCAAAGGTGGCATATGCTGCATCGGCTGGAACTATAGATAGTTTGATTCAGATGCATGTTGCGATCGCAATGGGGGTTCCTTCTGCCGCGATCGCGGCGTCTAACGGGGCAACGATTACTAATTCGCAAGGCAAAAAGCTCCAGCAACTCGCCGCGAATACTGCTTATCCGGTTGGAGCTAACGGCGATACGCTAACCGTAGGAAGCACTCAATTACCCAGCATTGTAGTCGTTGAGCCTGCCTCTGGCGGTCTCCTCTATTTGGGTGATAAACCCTATCGAGGACGGTTTGTTCTTGCTGTTCAAAGTAGCCGCGTTTGGGTGGTCAACTACATTGATTTGCGGCGCTATCTCCATAGTGTTGTCGCGAGTGAAGTGTCACCGAGTTGGAATGCTCAAGCCCTGAAAGCCCAAGCAGTCGCCGCGCGATCGTATGCCTTGACCTATTACTTTAAACCTGTGAATAGCCTCTATCAGATGGGATCTGATGAGTACTACCAGGTCTATAGCGGCACAGAGCGAGAGGACGATCGCACGAGTCGAGCCGTTGACGAAACCTCAGGGGAATTTGTCAGCTATAAAGGCGGAATTGTCGAGTCTCTCTATGCGGCCTCCGACAGTATTGTGGTCGAGGCATTCAAAGGCAGAGGCATGAGCCAATTAGGAGCGTTAAATCTGGCAGAGCAGGGATACAGCTATCTGCAAATTTTGGCGACTTATTATCCTAAAACTGGAGTTGCCAAAATCGAGCAAGATTACGAGTAGCATCAGCATCTCCTTCTCATGACGGGGCTATCAGCCCTAAAAGGTTCTACCCTAAGGAACTGCTCAGGTCTAAAGCGATTTTCTAGTCTTATATCGTACTGGTTTAAGAAGGAAACGTTTATGACAGCTGCTACGGAACCAAAAGGTTCAAATAAATTTCATGCGTCATTTTGGTCAGGCCTGCTTTTAATTGTGTTTGGTGTAATAGGAATTGCTGCCCCTACTTTTTCTTCGCTAGTTGTTGAAACCTGGATTTCTTTGATTCTGTTTTCTTCAGGTGTAACAAAGATTGTTTATGCATTCCAGACCCGTGAAGAGGGTTTTGTTTGGAAGCTTTTGATTGGTGCGCTCTATATCGCAACTGGTGCATCGCTGTTCTTCCAACCGCTGACTGGCGTTCTAACGCTGACGCTATTACTTGGTAGCTTCCTTCTGACAGAAGGAGTATTCAATATCATCTTGGCATTCCGCCTAAAATCGCAGCCTAACTGGACGTGGATTCTCGTCGATGGCCTCGTGACGCTAGGCCTCGGTGCGCTGGTTTGGCTTCAGTTTCCGTCCGATGCCCCTTGGCTACTTGGAACCTTAGTCGGCGCAAGTATTTTATTCTCTGGCATCTCGCGATCGCTTCTTGCCCTCAAGCCACCAACGGCTACTACGGCGTCAAATCAGTCAAATCAACCGGATCAAGCCCCTTCAGCTTCATAACAGGGTAGACAGAACGCGATCTGCTTTAGCAGATATATCTCGTGATCGCGTTCCTCCTTCATGTGTGATTAGCGCAGAGCGCAACTCTAATGAACCCGCGATCGCAATTGCGATCGCGCTTTCGGTTTAGGGTTGATTGAGGCGACAGATCGACGACCTTAACTAACCTACAAGGTCAGGCGATCGCGCTAGGCTTCATAGTGATATTTGCAGGCAGCGACGATAATTTCATCGTCTGTTACGGTGTATATCAAACGATGCTCATCGCTAATCCGCCGTGACCAGAAGCCGCTTAAGTTGTGCTTGAGGGGTTCTGGCTTTCCTAAACCTGCAAATGGAGAGCGATCGATGTCTTTCAGCAGTTCCACAATTTTCTTATGAAGCTTTTTGTCGAGTTGCGCCCATTCAGTGAAGTCTTCAAAAGCGCTTGTTTCAAAAACAACTCTACGTTTCACTCCAGTTCATCTAGATTGACTTCGATCAGGTTGGATCGCTGCTTAACATTTTCAACCGCTTGCAGCAGTCGAGTACGGTTCGGAGCCGAACCCATGAGATGAGCCGTTTCATCTACGCCGTACACAACAATCTCGATCTCCTGATCCTTAAAGGTTGCTTTCAGCCCTGCTAAAAAATTTTCGTCGAGTTCGTTGGCGTTCAAACGATAAACGGTTTGCATAGCTCCTTTTGTCGTCAGTGAAAATCCTGGGTTTGCTAATCCAATGTTAGACGTTTTCCGAAGACTGCGCCCTCATTGCTTTTCACTTTCCCAGAAACTTCAACGATCGCGTTCATCCCTCACGTGTGATTAGCGCAGAGCGCAACTCTAAAGAAAGCGCGATCGCGGGTTGGGTCTGATTAATCGCGATCGACAATAGCGACTACATACAGCAACTGAAATATCAATGAGCCAGTGCCTTGAACTCTTCTAAATCTCTTAACGAGTCAAAAGCTGGCTCTGTTTTAGCAGTTTCTTGGTAATCGGAATCTATTGAAATCGCGCTCTGTAAATTGCCCATTGCCTGTTCGCTATTTCCTTGCGCGGCATAACAGGTTGCCAATCCGTAGAAAATTTCTGCCTCTTCGGGTTCAAGTTCGAGGGCACGACTGTAAGCTGCGATCGCATCGTCGTATCGTGCTCGTCGCTTCAGGGCTTCTGCCAACATCCACCACATATTCCATCGTTCTGGTAGGATTTCTGCCAGCTTATTGACTAACTCCAATGCGTCGTCTTGGCGATCGATCTTTTCCATAAACAAGATCTTCTCTTGCCACAGTTCCAGGTTGCCGCGATCGCTGCGAATTGCCTCATCATAGGATTCCAGCGCTTCATCATTACGCCCTAGTTTTTCTAACAGCTTTGCCCGATCGAGCCACGCAACAAAGGCATCGCCCATCGTCAGCACTCGATCGACATCGGATAGTGCCTCTTCATAGCGCTCCAGTCGCTGCAAGGTAATACTCCGCGCCATCAATACCATTGGATTCGGGTTCATCTCAACTGATTTGCCCAACGATTCCAGCGATTCTTCGTGGCGATTTTGTCGCGTCAGGTGCATTCCCCGAAAGAACCAGCTTCCGGGATTGTCTGGCAGTTGCTCTACCATTTCATCAAACCACGCCAGCGCTTCTGCGGGACGCTCAGAATCTTCGAGCGCCATCGAGATCATCAGCCACGCATCGAAATTTTTGGGTTCTAGTTTGATCACTTTTTTGAACACCGCGATCGCCGCATCCAGATCCTCCAAATCCATCAACGCTCGACCCTTGCCCATCCAAGCTTCCACATAGTTGGGCTTTAGCTTGATAGCCTTGTCAAACGCTGCGATCGCCTGCTTATACTGCTTCCACTCGGCAAAGGTTTCAGCTTTTTTGACCCAGCCGAGGTGCTGACCTGACTTGCTCATACTCAAATGGGAATGAACGACGTATGGTTTAGTCTACAGCCTTGAGAATTCACAACAAATCTCGATGGAAATTGAATTTTGGTACGACGGAAAGGCAATTGCCAAAGACACGATAGAACTTTCAATCACCGATCCGGGACTGCTCTACGGGGCGACGGTGTTTACCACGATGCGAGTGTATGGCACGTTAGATCATCCCTTGACGCATTGGACGGGACACTGCGATCGCCTCAAAACATCAATTGAAACCTTCTATTGGCAGCAACCCGATTGGAGCCGACTACGCCACGGCGTCGAGTGGATAATGCAGCGCTATCCCGTCCTCCGAATCACAGTGTTTCCAGACGGGCGAGAATGGATTACTGGGCGACCTTTGCCGCCCGATCTGATGCAGCGACAAGAAAATGGCATCACAGCTTTAGTGACTCAAAATCTCGGGCGCACGCTGCCCTCTCATAAAACCGGAAACTACCTCGCGCCGTGGCTTGTCAAGCAAGCAGCTGAGCGATCGAACGCTCAAGAAGCCATTCTCACCAATCTTGCAGGCGAGTGGCTAGAAACCAGTACAGGCAGTCTTTGGGGTTGGAAAGACGGGCACTGGTGGACACCACCTCTAGAGAGCGAGATTTTGCCCGGATTACTGCGATCGCGGCTCATCGCTGAGCTGAGATGGCACAATGAAGAAGTCACTGAACTCCGTTGGAATGCCGCGCTTGTAGAACAATTTGATGCGATCGCCTACACGAACTGCGTGGTGGAAGTCATTCCAATTCACACTGTTCTGAGCCACGATACTACTCTGTCCTACGATGCAAGACACTTTGGAATTCAGAAATTGCTAGAAATGTTTAGGGAAGGGAGGAGAGAGGAGGGATGAGGGATGAAGGTAAGAGATTATTTCAGGTTTGTGTGTGAACTAAAAAACGCTCAAAACCGTGTTCTAAACTCCATTCTTTCCACTTTTCATCCCTCATCCCTCCTCGCGAAGCGGGGCGAAGCCCTCCCTCATCCCTTCCTTCTCCCTCATCTGTCTCTCAGATACGTTAATATTAATTAACATAATCAAACTTTGAGACACCCCTCGTTCCCAAACCATTAGGAGGACAGACCCCGGTGAATAAACGGTGGAGAAATGCTGGGCTATATGCGCTCCTTGCGATCGTCGTCATTGCACTGGCGACCGCGTTTTTTGACAAACAGCCTCAAACGCGAGAATCTTGGCGCTACAGCCAGTTCATCCAGGAAGTGCAAAGCAATAACGTAAACAAGGTCAGTTTGAGCGCCGATCGCTCGAAGGCGCTGGTGCAGGTGCAAGACGGAAACAAAGTCGTCGTCAACCTGCCCAATGACCCCGATCTGATTAACATTCTGACTAAAAATAATGTTGATATTTCGGTCTTGCCTGCAACTGATGGCAACGACTTCTGGATTCGAGCAGTAAGCAGCTTGTTCTTCCCAGTCTTATTGCTGGTGGGGCTGTTCTTCTTACTTCGCCGCGCCCAGAATGGCCCTGGTAGCCAAGCGATGAACTTTGGCAAGTCCAAAGCGCGGGTGCAGATGGAGCCGCAGACCCAAGTCACCTTTAACGATGTGGCAGGCATTGACCAAGCGAAACTAGAACTCAATGAAGTTGTAGACTTCTTGAAAAACGCCGATCGCTTTACTGCCGTGGGTGCGAAAATTCCTAAAGGCGTGCTGTTGGTTGGGCCTCCTGGAACTGGAAAAACCCTGCTGGCGAAAGCCGTTGCAGGTGAAGCAGGTGTCCCCTTCTTCTCGATTTCGGGTTCTGAATTCGTTGAAATGTTTGTTGGGGTCGGCGCATCTCGCGTACGCGACCTGTTTGAGCAAGCTAAAACCAACGCGCCTTGTATCGTCTTTATCGACGAGATTGATGCGGTCGGTCGTCAGCGTGGTGCAGGTCTCGGTGGTGGTAACGATGAGCGGGAGCAAACCCTTAACCAGTTGCTCACCGAAATGGATGGTTTCGAGGGTAATACTGGAATCATCATCATTGCGGCAACCAACCGTCCTGATGTATTAGATGCAGCGCTGCTGCGTCCGGGTCGCTTTGACCGCCAAGTAGTTGTCGATCGTCCAGACTATGCAGGTCGTCTTGAAATTCTGAACGTTCACGCACGCGGCAAAACTCTGTCTAAGGATATTGACCTAGAGAGAATTGCCCGTCGTACCCCTGGCTTCACGGGTGCTGATCTTGCTAACTTGCTGAACGAAGCCGCAATCCTTGCCGCTCGTCGCAACCTCACCGAAGTCTCGATGGACGAAGTGAATGATGCGATCGATCGCGTCTTGGCTGGACCTGAGAAAAAAGATCGCGTCATGAGCGAAAGGCGCAAAGAATTAGTGGCGTACCACGAAGCAGGTCACGCCCTAATTGGAGCGCTGATGCCAGATTACGATCCGGTACAGAAAATCAGCATTATTCCTCGCGGTCGTGCGGGAGGTTTAACCTGGTTCACACCAAGCGAAGATCGGATGGATTCGGGCTTGTACTCTCGCTCGTATCTGCAAAACCAAATGGCGGTTGCCCTTGGTGGTCGTCTGGCTGAAGAAATCATCTATGGGGATGAAGAAGTCACAACTGGGGCGTCTAATGACCTCCAGCAGGTAGCGCGGGTGGCGCGGCAAATGGTGACTCGCTTTGGCATGAGCGATCGCTTGGGTCCTGTCGCTCTCGGTCGTCAGCAAGGCAACATGTTCTTGGGACGTGACATCGCCTCAGAGCGTGACTTCTCGGAAGAGACTGCCGCGACGATTGATGAAGAAGTGAGTACGTTAGTCGAAGAAGCCTATCGCCGTGCAAAAGCGGTTCTTATCGATAACCGTCACGTCTTAGAACAGTTAGCTGCGATGTTAATTGAGAAGGAAACGGTTGATGCAGAAGAACTGCAAGAATTGCTGGCAAACAGCGATGTGAAAATGGCATCGATCGCATAACTCGCCAAATCAAATTACATCTTCGGGGGCACTCTGCAACAGGAGTGCCCCTTTTTGCATCGAGCCTCCTAAATTCTCAATCGTTGATCAAACCTCTCTATGCCTTGCATCCGCCCCAACTGAAGATGGCTTGATTGATACCTCAGAATGATGTTGCTACTACAGCCCTTGAATCGTAATAGAGGAGGCAACACTGTAGCTTAGTCACAGCATGAAAACAGCGTTTTTGGTTTTAGGAGGGCAACGGAGCGGCACGTCTGTCACGAGCCACATTCTATCCAGATTTGGAATTGACTTTGGCTCTGACAAACACTTTATCCAAGGTGGACACAATCCAATTTTCTTTGAATTGAATTGGGTGAACGACGGAAACAACCAATTAATTAATGCTTTAGGCCATTAGTATACAGATTTCTTCTTACCAGTGGAGAGCGACTTCGAGGGCACCCACTTTACGACTATTGAACATAATTTGCATACACAACTGCTCCAAGAATGGGACGACAAACCCCTGATCGGACTCAAGGATCCCCGCTTCTCGCTAACGTTTCCCGTTTGGCAACGAGTGCTTTCAGCAGCAGGCTACAGTCTGAATGTTGTTCTTGCGTTTAGATGTCCTTCCAGCTTTCTCAAATCCAACCAAAGGCTTTTCCATAACTGGGAGGGATGGGATACGAACAGACATCTACGGTTCTGGCTACAGCTCAATTTGGCGGCAACCTACTTCACACGCAATCTTCCTGTCTAAGTAGCTAGGCGGAATTAAACCGAAAACGCTCAAGGGAGTATCCTCCTGTTTGACTCCGTGCTTCCATTCCTTTGATCACTGCCAGCGCTAAATCGTATTCATCTTCAAACATCTGCCCTGCAATCTCGTGAGCTTTGAGTTGACGCCACTGGTCTTCGATCCGATTCATCTTGGCACTGTAAGGCGGCAAAAAGAACAGCAATAAGCCTTGGTCTTGCCAACGTTGCCAGTGCTGTCGCACGATGTCGCGCTTGTGAATCGAACAGTTATCCTGTGTCACCACGGTTAAGCGTCCGGTTTGGGCCAGCGTCAGGGCGGCTTTTTCGGCCATCCAGTTCATCACTTTGATGTAACTTTCGCCATCAAATCCACCCTGCATAAGGGCATATTCAAAGGTCTTGTCCGGTTGCCAGAGTCCCAAAATGCTGATGCGATTACCTCGTGTCGGCACTTGTTCCAGATGTTTCTGGTGCCCGACCCGACTGTAGCTGTAACTGACGGGACTATACAAACAGAACCCCGCTTCATCCAGGTATTTTAGGTCAATGTGTCCCTCCTGTGCTGCTAGTTCTAGCGTGTCGAGGTCGGCTTGTTTGAGCCGCTGATACTCTGGGTCTGGGCTGGGCCGCTGGCTTTGACGGGTGCGCTTCCATTGGAACCCTTTTTTTGCAGAATCCGACGAATCCGGTCTGCACTCAGTTTTACGCCGCGCTCTTGCTCTAGCAGGGCGGATAATTGGGCACTGTTGTACGTGCGTTGGTCTTGATCCAAACGTTCCTCTAGATACTGCAGATCGGCCTCGCTCCACCTCCGTTTCATGCCCCGTCCTGGGGCATCCCATAATCCCC
>NZ_JCACKG010000228.1:0-2867 GCF_059505265.1 Myxacorys chilensis
CGGCGCGGCGAATGCCGTGCCCGCGCCCCTCGCCCAAGTGCCCGATCCCATCGCCGGCACGGTCGGCTCGCGCGCGCCCACGCTCCGAGGGCTGCTCCTGCGCGACCGCAGCCGCTTTCCGCAGAACGGCGGCTACCCTTTGACGCCGAACGTGATCTATACGGTCACGGTGGAGGGGCATGACGCCCACGGCGACCCCATCCCGACCCGGATCAAGAACATGCCGCTCGTGCTCGCCCCCGGCGCCATCGTCGACCTCGAGGCGACGGTGTGACCGGGAGCGCCTGGCCCCGACGCCGCCTCCTCGCCGCCATGACGGCGGCGGGGATCCTGGGCGGCTGCATGAACGCCCGGCAGTTCGACGAGGACGTGGCGCAGATCAGGGCGCAGTGGCTCTGGCTGATTGTGGCGCTCGCCGTCGTCGCCCTCGCGCTCCTCGGGTTCGGCATTTGGCGCGACGCGCAGAGGCGGGGAACCTATCTCGGCGTCCTGTTCGGCGCCCTGGGAGAGATAGCATTGCTGCGGCATCTGCCGGTCGGATACCGACCAGAGGTATTTGTCGCCGCCGTCGCGGCCGTCATCTTGTCGATCGTGCTGCCGCGAATCTGGCGATCGGGCCTGCTCGACCGTGCCGTCGCGCCGGCCCTTGTGGCGGAAACGCTGACGGGAATGACGAAGAACGGGTCCGTCGAGGGCGCGACGCCGAATTCTGGCCTCGTCGCATATGTCGTCACATTCGCACTCCTGCTGCTCTTCGACTTAACCATTTCCTCTGTGGTCTATTCCGCTCTGATATCGCTCCTCTTGTCTTAGCGAGGGCCGGAGGCGCACCGCCTTCCGCAATTGCCAAGTGTTCGCGGATTGGGCACTCTTCCGTTGTAGGAAACACCGCCGATAGTGCCCAGGAGGGATCAGGCTCCACCTCCCGATGACCCAGGACAACGGCTCGCGGCCCATCGACAGCCTGTTCGTCGGCGCGCTGGTCTTCTCGCTTCGCGCGCGGGGGCTGCGCGTCTCGCCGGGCGACGCCCTCGATTGCCTGGCCCTGGCGCGGGCGCGCTCCACCTGGAGCCGGGGCGAGCTGGCCCAAGCTTTCGCGGCAGTGCTGGCACGGCGGCCGGGGGACCGGGCGATCCTGGATGTGGCCCTCGAGACGCTCTTCGAGCCCGGCAGGACTGACGGCCCCGCCGAGACGTCGCCGCTTCGGGATCGCGCCGAGGGGCGGATCGTGGTCGAGAGAACCTATCCGCTGCCCCGGCCTCGGTGGATATCGGTCTGGGAACGTCGGCGGGACGGCCGGTCCCGCCTTGCCGGCGCCGTCGCGGTCCTCCGCGCCAGGACCGGGCGCGAGGCGGTCCAGCTCGGGACGGGGATCATCCGCGGCGTCATGGTCGCGTCGGGCATCCTCGTCGCCCTGGCCGGTCTGTTCCTCGTGACGACGGTCTTTGGCGACGGGCCCGCCCCGGGCACCTCCGACCGCTCCTCCCCATCCCCCGAGACCGGCCTCCTGTGGCGGGTCATCGACGCGAGCCTCGCCGCCGCTTCGCTCACCGGTCTCGGGCTCCTCGTCGGCCGGGCCGTCCTGATCGCGCGGCCGCGCCGCCCGCCAACCGCCGCCCGGGCCGTCCTCCCGGAGGAGCCCGCCCGCCCGCCGCCGCTCAGGCCCGACGGCACGACCTTCCGCATCGGCTCGCTCGGCCTCAACGACAGGGGCCTAGCGCCGCGCTTCCTCTCCGATCGCCTCGCCTGGGAGATCGCCGAGATTATCGGCTACCGCCGTGGCGCCCCGGACCCGCGCCGGCTCGACCTGCGGCGGACCATCGCTGCCCATGCTCGCGGCGCCGACCCGCTGCTCCTCCTGTCCGAGGCGCGGCGCGAGCTGCCTACGCTCCTCATCCTCGAGGACAGCCGCGCCGAGGCGAGGGCCTGGAACAGGCTCGCCGAGGAGTTCGCGGTCCTCCTCGCCCAGCGCGGCATCCAGGCCGAGCGCGTGTCCTTCCCGGGCAGCTTCTTCGCCCACCGGGACGGCCGGCGCATCGCTCGGCCCGAGGCCGAGGAGGTCGAGGCCGCCCTCGCCTCGCCCGGCTGGACCGTCGCCGTCGTGTTCGGCGAGGCACATCGCCTCGCGCGGGTCGACGCCGAGTTCCTCGCGCATGTCGCCGAGAACGGACCGGTCGTCTTCCTCGACCTGCGCGACCGTGCACTCTGGGACGTGCGGCAGGAGGCGCTGAGGCGCCAGGGCCTCCGGGTCGGCGAGGCGACCGGGCCCGGCCTGCGCGACTCCTTGGCCGAGGTCTTCGCCCCGGACCGCGTCGCCGTCCCGCCCGACCCCCGCCCCGGCCTGGCGCCGCCGGATGCGCTCGCGGCGCTGGGGCAGGACGGCCGGGACTGGGCCAGCGACTGCGCCCTTGTCGAGCCGGTCTCCTTCGCGCTGGCCGAAGAGTTGCGGCGGGCCGCCGGCGGGGAAGAGGGGACGTGGCGCTATCCTGACCTCGGGTCCGAGGAGCCGACGCTCGCCTTCTCGCGGCTGGCTGCCCTGCCGGGGACCTGGACGGGCCCCGAGGGCCTGCGCTTCGAGCCGCGGACGCGCCGCCGGCTCCTCGCCGACTTCCAGCGGCGCCGCCCGGGGGAGCGCAGGCGCACCTGGGAAATCGTCAGGGCCGCCTTCCTCCGCGCCCGGCCGGAGGGGATCACCGCCGGGGAGATCCACCGCTACGCCATGGCGCGCGCCCAGCTCCATGTCGGCGACGCCGACCGGAACGCTGCCCTCGGCGTGATCCTCGGCGCCCGCGATGGAGGGCTGCTCGACCCCGCCCCGATAAACGACCTCCTCGGCCGCCTGAGCCTCGACGGCCAGGAGGAGCCGG
>NZ_JCACKG010000229.1:0-351 GCF_059505265.1 Myxacorys chilensis
GTCAGCCCTCTCTGCGGCGGGGCTTGCCGGGGCGGCGGCATCGGCCGACGGGACAGCCTCCACGTCGCGCACGACGCCGTTGGGGTCGATCTCGACCGGGATGGGAGCGACCTCGGCGCCGTCGCGCAGGTTGTTGAGGCCGTCCACGACCAGGAGGTCGCCGGGCTCGGCCCCCGCAGTCACGATCCAGCCATTCTCGTAGGTGCCGGTCGAGGTCAGGACCACCTGCCGCGCCACGCCATCCTGCGCGATGAAGGCGGTGAGATCGCCGTTCGGGGCGCGGCTCGTGGCGCGTTGGGGCACGACGATGCCCTCGCTCGTGCCGAGCGTAACCTCGACCCGGAGGAACTG
>NZ_JCACKG010000229.1:361-2864 GCF_059505265.1 Myxacorys chilensis
GCCGGGGAGAACCTGCTGCTCGGGGTTCGCGAACTCGATGCGGAAGTCCACGGTCCCGGTGGTGGTGGAGACGCTGGAGCCGGGGGTGACGAGGGTCCCCTGCCCTTCAAGTACCGCACCCGTCTCCTGCACGAGGCGGAAGCCGATGGTGTCGCCGGGGGAGAGGCTGCCTTCCTCGATGCGCTCGCGGATCCGCATCATGCGGGCGCTCGATTCGCTCACGTCTACGTAGATGGGATCGAGGCGAGTGATGGTGGCCAGAGCCTCGCCCTGGTTCGCGGTGACGAGCTCGCCGGTCGAGACCTGGGGCACGCCGGCGCGGCCGGCGATGGGGCTGCGGAGTTCGGTCCGCTCGAGGTCCAATTGGGCGGTGGCGAGCGCGGCCTCGGCCGAAGCGAGTGCGGCCCGCGCCTGGGAGAGCGCGGCCTCGGCTGTCTCGAGGTCGGCGCGAGTGACGGCGGACCCCTCGAGGGTGCGGTAGCGCTCGACCGTCGCCTCGGCCGTCGAGACGCTGGCCTGCGCGCCGGCGACCGAGGCCTCGGCGGCGGCCACGGCAGCGGCGTAGCTCTCGTCCTCGATGCGGAAGAGGAGATCGCCGGCCTCGACGGCCTCGCCGGGACGGTAGGCAACCTCCTCGATGGCGCCGCTCACGCGCGGGCGGATGTCGGTCTCCTCGTAGGCCACGGCGCGGCCGGGGAGGGTCATCGTGTAGGGGATCTCCTCGGAGGCGAGCGCGATCACGCCGACCTCGCGCGGGCCCTGGGGCGCGCCTCCGTCGGAGCCGCCCATGGGTTGAGCCAGCGCCGCGCCGGCCCAGAGCAGCACGGTGGCGAGACCCGCCCCCCAGCGGCCGGATCGGGTCGGACCTTGTCCCGCGCGTCCGTTCGTGCCTGCCCTTGCCATCCGATGCCCTCAGCTGTTCCTCCACCCCCCTAAGGAAGGCCGTGCCGGTATATAACCCCGTATAGCGCGTTTTCCGTCGGCGCGGGCTTCGCTTTGCGGTGAACGACGGCGGGGCCGTTGGTGATGAGGCCGCCGGCCCCGGAGGCCCAGCCAGACCGAGAGAACGACCACGGGCGTAGCGGCTACCAGCGAGGAACGGTCTGGCGATCTCGACCACATGCGGGCCCTGACCTAGCGGTAAGCTCCGGTCCTGCGAGGACTGACCTGAAGGCGCGACGATCCGCCTGAATCATCCGCCGGATGCAGTTCGCCGTATTCTATTCCTTTTCTGACGAGATGATCGCCGCGGTCGGCCTCAAGCCTGTCCGGGGCGCTCCAGCGACCCTGTGAATCCTATCGTGTTGCGGCGCGCCCTGCAACGAGGAGGGACTCCGACGTCGCTCGGGGCCCGCTCTGGAGGGCTCGTCGGGGACCGGTCGTCTGGAAGGTCGGGGCTCCCTGGTCCGGAGCAGGGGCGGCTCTGCATGCCCGGATTGGAGGAGAGACCCTGCTGCCGAGCTTCGATCCAATTCGTCGGCTGGCACTCCGTAGGCCGACTGCCGCTCGGAGACCCCCGCCAGCTTCCGCTCGACCGAGGGCGCCAGCCCTCCATCGCCTCCAAGAGAGCCGCCCACGACGTGAGTAACACCAGCGATGATCACGGCCCTGGACCTGGGTCCGGGTTGCGGCTTCTGAGGTACAGGGGCTTCCTGCTTTTCGCCGTCAGCCGCGCCCCCCCGTCGCCGCATCGCAGATGCTGACCGTTGCCGTTGGCTGTAACCCTGTACATCCGGTCGGGAAACCCGCTCCACCTGGACCTCCTCGGCCTTACCCGCTTCCTTCCGGTCCTGCTCCTCTTCCTCTGGGCGGGCATGGCCGCGACCGCTATAGCCGGTCATGGATCATTGGCGTCAGCAACGTCGTCCAGGCGCTCGCGGCGGGCCTGATCGGCATTCTCCTCGCCACCTCCGTCGAGGCGACCTGGCCGGTACTCCTGCTCCTGACCCTTCATGGAGCGGCTCAGGCCTTCTTCCAACCGGCGCAGCAGGCAACCTTGCCCAACGTCGTGCCCCTGCCACTCTGGTCGCGGCTCGTGGCGGCCACGTCGAGCATCGTGAAGGTGGCGCAGCAGGGTGGGGCAACTCTCGCCGGCCTGCTGATCGCGGCAGACGAGGGCGACACCTTCTCCACCCTCTCCACCATCGCCGCCCTGTCCGCAGTGGCGGGCGTCAGCGCCGTCCTCATACGGACACCGAACCAGAGCGGCCCGTGCGGGCATTGGCGCCGGCCAGCTTCTCGGGGGCTTGCGTCATAGCCGCGACACGCCGGTCGCTTTCGGCGCCCTCACAACCGATCTGATTGCAGTACTCTTCGGCGGAGTCATGGGGCTGCTGCCGGTCCTCGCCGTGGATGTCGTAGGCGTCGGCTCCAAGGAACTTGGGCTGACGCGAGCCTTGTCGGCTTTGGGCGGACTTGGCACAGGCCTGCTCCTCGGTGCGATCCGTCGGCCGCGCAACTCCGGCACTCTGTTCTTCCTCGCACTTGCCGTCTTGGGTTGCTC
>NZ_JCACKG010000230.1:0-59065 GCF_059505265.1 Myxacorys chilensis
ACGAATTTGGATTACCCATTTAGCTATCGCTCCACACGTCTAGAACACGACCAAACAGCTAATGTTCGTTTTTGCGACTCAAAATTCCAATAACTGCACAAGATAAAATGTTCTGTTTATGATATTTAGTATGTAAAGTAATACGCCTTTATCTTTAAGTAATACGTTGCTAATACTTAGATAGATTACAGAATTTGAGAGCATTAAGACCAATCTAAGTAAAAGTTTAGAAGTAACAAAATAACGCAAAAACTGTCTCTAAAATGACAGTTTTCTTCGCTTATCCAAGGTTTCGTTCGTTTCTAGAAGAAGGAAATTCAGAGCCAACTAATAACTCATCGCTTCTAAAACCAAAAAATTAGGAGACAGATTTAGCATCCATCTCCTGCTAAAACATTGTAAGGTTCAAACCAGTTATGACATTCTGAATTAGCTAATACAATCGACTCAGCACATAATCAGTTAACTTGATCAAGGCTTGACGCGACTGGGATGGAGGCAGATCAGAAAGACAATCTGTTGCCAGTTTTGCGTGGTGCGCAGCAAGTTCTCGCGATCGCTCAATTCCATGACTATCGTGAACTAGCGCTAGTGCTTGATCCAAATCACCATCTTGAGCAAATTCTCGTTCGATCAACGCTTCCAAATACGGCTTTTCTTTTAAAGCGTATAATACCGGAGCCGTTAAATTGCCGCTTTTTAAATCCGATCCGGCGGGTTTACCTAATCCTTCTGTAGATGCCGTGAAATCTAAAATGTCATCAACGATCTGGAATGCTAAGCCTAGATGCCGACCGTAATTGTAAAGCTTTTGCGCTTGAGCATCTGAAACATCACTCAAAATGCCTGCAGCTTTGGAACTGTTAGCAATTAATGATGCTGTTTTGTAGTAACTTTTTTCAAGATAAGCGTCCATTGTAAGTTCGGTCGCAAATCGGTTTAACCCCTGCTGAATCTCACCTTCTGCCAAGTTCATAATGACTTCTGACAGCAGCTTGACGACTTCTAAATTATCTAGATTTGCAAGATACCAAGAAGATTGAGCAAACAAAAAATCGCCCGCCAAGACGGCAACTCGATTGCCAAAACTAGTATGCACCGTGGGGATGCCGCGCCGAATTTCCGACTCGTCTACTACATCATCATGTACCAGACTCGCGGTATGAATCATCTCAGTGATTTCTGCCAACCGCCGATGGCGGGGGGTGATGTCCTGATTGGGCATCGTCGCCCGTGCCACTAGTAGCACGATCGCAGGTCGGACTCGTTTTCCCTTTGCGCCAAAGAGATGCTCCGCAGCAGCGTAGAGCATTGCGTGACGAGCACCAATTAAATTTTTAAGGTTCTCCGTCAATTGAGAAAGATCTGCCTCGACTGGAGAAAATAAGGATGTTGCTGAAGTCATGGACATGCCGACTCAGGGGCGATAGTTAAGTTATTTTAAGGCTTATGACTTTATTCTAAGGTACTAGCCTGCTAGATCAAAGGAAATGCTGGAAATTAGTTTGGAAAGGCGTGAAAAATGAGCAATGCGGCTGTCTCAGCCAAGGCTAACGATTTCTCACAATGTTGAGGTGGTGCGAAGACTTTACAGGACTGATACTAAAATAGCCCTAAAGCGCAAAAGCTCAAGGGCATTAATAAAACTTGGTATATGACGCTTTGTTCTCTAGAGCAGAGGCTCACATCCCCACTCTAGAGCGAACCATAACCTCCATCTTCAGTAGTTCGTACCATGCGACTGAACGAGTTACGGATTCTTATCCTTCAAATCTTGACGCCAGCAATGCTCCAGCAGACGCCGTTCTGAGAGCCTCCAGCAGTGCTCTAATTGGCGAATTTTGTGACAGTGAGTAAATTCACGGGGATTAAGAATAAAAGGTTGATTGGCGTTAAACAAGGGTTGGTTTAAGTATGCCCAGAACGGAAATCTATCGAAGTTGTGGAATTGAGGGTTCATGCCATGTGTGTGAGTGAACTGCGAATCAAATAGGATTCTAACCGTAAGTCACCTATCCGGAGAATGATCTTTACAATCACTAATTCGCAAAGTATGGCACTGAATCAATTGCTTTTGAAAAAGGGAAGCTTAATTTTGTTAGCGTTTCATTGCTTCTCTAAGAAAAATTAAATCTCATTAATTCTCTTTTAAATAAGAAAATCAAAGCCTGAAAAATTGTCTTTAACTACGAACTATTTGTAACTACAAATTTACTAATGTTTTTGCCTTTTCACGCAGAGCGATCGCTTCTTGTCGCGCCCATTGATCTGCAACCAATATATCTTCTAGGGTTGGATCAAGCTTATTTTGAGATTGATAGTGATCGCAGACTTGTTCGATGAACTTCGGAATATCCAAGAAGCGAATTTTCTCTTCTAAAAACAGAGCAACGACTTGTTCATTTGCCGCGTTCAAAATAGCGGGCATACATCCGCCAGCGCGACCAGCCGCATAGGCAAGTTGCATACAGGGGTACTTCGCATGATCGGGTTCGCGGAAGGTTAGGTTGCCAGCTTTGACCAAATCTAAGCGCTCCCAATCGGTGTGAATCCGTTCTGGGTAGGACAAGGCATAGAGTAACGGAAGCCGCATGTCTGCCCAGCCAAGCTGCGCTAATACAGAGGTATCTTGCAACTCGATGAGCGAGTGAATGATGCTCTGTGGATGAATCACGATTTCAATATCGTCATACTCCATGCCGAACAGGTAGTGAGCCTCGATTACTTCTAATCCCTTGTTCATCAGGGTGGCAGAGTCGATGGTAATTTTGCGACCCATCGACCAATTTGGATGTTTCAAAGCATCGGCTACGGTCACATCTGCCAGTTTCTCAACCGGTAAATCTCGAAACGCACCGCCCGACGCTGTGAGGAGAATCTTACGCAATCCACCTTGAGGCACGCCTTGCAAGCACTGAAAAATTGCAGAATGCTCGGAATCGGCAGGCAATAACTTGACGCCGTGTTGCTGAATGAGCGGCAGAACAACTGGGCCTCCGGCAATTAAGGTTTCTTTGTTGGCGAGAGCAATATCTTTTTTAGCTTCGATCGCGGCGATCGTCGGCAACAATCCAGCACATCCGACGATTCCGGTAACCACGACTTCCGCATCGCCATATCGAGCAACCTCAACAATTCCTGCATCTCCGGCTAATACGATCGGCTGTGGATTCAGGTCTGCGATCGCGGCTCTCAGGTCTTGCTCTTTACTTTCGTCACAAATAGCAACAATTTGCGGACGAAATTGACGGATTTGTTGGGCAAACAGTTCAACGTTGCGTCCGGCTGCCATGCCAACAATCCGAAACTGCTCTGGGTACTGAGCCACAATATCCAGGGTTTGGGTTCCGATTGAGCCAGTTGAGCCAAGAAGAGAAATTGCTTTCACGGTTCGGTTGTGGTGACACGCCAACCGTATCTTACGAGGTAGAGGGGACAAGGGGATAGAGGGAGAGAAAGAGCGTTGCTTAGGCAGGACATCCTTCGTCGGTTAAGCAATTTTCGGAGAGGCGTGGATATACGGTTTTTTGGGTTCATGGACTGAGCTTTGCAAAACATTGAAGGAATTCGCAGAGTGAGGCGCGATCGCTTAGGCTAAAACCATTTCGCTAGGAGGCGCGAATCTCGCAGATTTTTTGTATTGTTTGGATGAAGATGTGTAGGTCTAATCAGTAGTTGTACTAGGAAAATTACAAAAGCTCGAACATTAAGAACAAAAGCTCAAACATTAAGAACAAAAGCTCGAACATTAAGAACAAAAGTTTGAGCATTAAGAACAAAAGTTTGAGCATTAAGAACAAAAGTTAGTCCATCGATAACATAAATGGGAACTTTAGTTCTTACCGAATAAACATAGGTTACTAAAGTACGTTGATCTGTTCTTAGTGCGGTTCCTTTGGAGTTGCGCCTTGGTGCTAATCGCTTTAAGAACAAAACCAGGTCGATCGAGAACTGAGCTTTCTACTGCGATCGTTAATCTGGAAGTCTGTATCGTCGCTAGGGGAAATAGAACTATCTTTGTTTCCTTCTGGCATTAGCGCTGCTGCGATCGAGGTGTGCTTAACTGGCTGCTGTAGGAGAGGCGATCCTTTAGCGCTTGGCAAGCAAATCGTAAACTAAGCTCAATTTGGAGGTCAAGATGAAGATTCGGTATGAACTCATCATTTACTGGAGCGACGCGGATCAAGCGTTTATCGTCGAGGTTCCAGAACTGCCGGGTTGCATGGCAGATGGCGAAACGTATCAAGCCGCCGTGCAAAATGCGGAAGTTGTGATTGGAGAATGGATTGAAACGGCACAAGCGTTAGGGCGACCTATCCCAGAACCAAAAGGTCGGTTATTGTCTGCGTGAGTAGAAACATTACCGCGATCGGGACTCTGCTTAATCCTCCATTGAACATAGATTTGCACAGTGGGGTGCGAGTAGTGCTTTACCCGTAAAAGGTCTCGGAACTTGGTCTAAAAGCTTTTCCGGCGGTGTCTCCATACCGTCTACCTAATTGCCTTGAACAGGATTTTAGATGGACAACCTCAGTTCTCTAGCGGAAGAAATGTTGAGGCTATCGAACGAGGCGATCGTAGATATGAGAGATGATAATAGGCTGGTATTTCAATTCATCACACTGCTCATTCATGCTCAAAGTCATCATCGATTACTTCTTAAATCAGTGGGACACAATCTCAAGCGCTCCATCCCTTCTTGCTGTTACTTTCATTATTGGATGTGCTTTTGGCTGGTTTGCTAGTTCCTGGGCTCAAAAGAATAAAGTCGAAACCATGGAAGAGAGGCTCAAGTTAAAGGATGAGCAACTCAAAGACAAAGATACTAAAATTCAATTTTTAGAAAACCAGCCAGTATCTAGTGATGACGTTAGTAGTTTACTCAAAGACAAAGATGCCAAAATTCGATCTTTAGAAAACCAGCTAACACTAAAGTGTTCGCAATTGACTGTTCAAGAAATGGAACTGCTTACTGATGCACAACAAGATGGAGGGATTCATGTTAAGCGGAGTCAGGCTGGATCATGGGTTCGAGTAGGTAACAAGGATTTTCTGAATTTAGAAGATAAGGCATATACAGCAAAGTACCTTGATGCGCTGGATTCATTGCTGGAGAAGAAATTAGTAAAACATGATCGAGGACAATGGTATCCTTTAACATCTACAGGTTTTGAAACTGCGCGCAAACAACGACAGCATAATAAAATGTAAGTCCCTGTACGCGGTCTAACACTTCATTGGAGCGACTGAAAAAGTCGCTGGTAATCTGGTTTAAAATTACTAGCAGCCGCTCAATTCAACCGTTAGACCTTTAGGCAATGTCGAGAGCTTTAATGCATTACACAACCCGGCAGTTTTAGAACTGTTAGAACCCCTTACCTGAAAACGTGCAACATACTGCTGACGACTGCTACAAGTTACTGAAAGCCGATCCGTCTCATCCCTCACTGAAGTGTCAACAGAACCTAGTATCTAAATTAACCACGCTTATAATTGAAGAGGATTTAGATAGCCCTCTTACGGTAGACGGCATTTCTAATTACAGAACTTACAACGGATAGAGTGATAGTAAGCAAACTGTGATTATGGCTGTTGAAGATCTCCGTAAAAGTAACATGATGGCGCATCTTCTAGAAGCGCTAGACGCAGGTGAAGACATTGGGCACTATGGGCGACTCGTGTTTGCGATGATTGCACGCCATTTTATGTCTGAAGAAGAAGTGATTGAGTATTTGCAGAAAGACACGGATTTTAGTGAAGGCGAAGCCAAGGCACTGTATCAGCAGGTGCAAGGCAAAGACTACAACCCGCCGAAGCGCGATCGCATTTTAGAGTGGCAAAGCAAACAAGACTTTCCGATCTGCCCCAATTCAGACGATCCTGATGCCTGTAATGTCTATCGGGAGTTAAACTTTCCTGAGCATGTCTATGAGCACATCAGCGAGTACTACGAACAGAAGACATAGAAAGTAGCGATCGCACATAGAGGCGGGAAAATTGAGGTGCGAGAATTCCTCTAGATAGATGTTGGAAAGCGATCGCTCCTTTATTTATAAGATTGGGAACGCGCATTTTCGGAGCAAGGGATCTTTCCTTTGCTCCGTTGAATTTTGAGAAGCGAGATGTTCGGCCTGTCGATCGCAAAGTAATCTTGTATCATGAATTAGTATCTATTGCATTTGCAATTTTACTCTTCAGCCATTCATCTTCCTGATACTTTTTGTATGTCTACCATTGTTGTCGAACATCTTAGCAAGGTTTACCCCGTTGCCGTTAAAGAAGCTGGACTGAAAGGAACACTAACTCACTTCTTTAAGCGCACCTACCGTCAGGTGAAAGCGGTGCAGGATGTTTCGTTTAAGATCGAACCTGGAGAAATCGTCGGATTTTTGGGAGCGAATGGAGCCGGAAAAACAACGACGCTAAAGATGCTAACGGGATTGATTCATCCCTCATCGGGTCGGGTAGAAGTGGCAGGACACATCCCCTTTCAGCGACGGTCAGCGTTTCTCAGTCAAGTTACGCTGGTGATGGGGCAAAAGCAACAGTTAATCTGGGATTTGCCTGCATTAGACTCGTTTAAGATCAATGCGGCAGTCTACGGCATCAGCGATCGCGCCCTTGAGCATCGGGTCGGCGAACTCTCTGAAATGCTGTCACTTGGCGGAAAACTCAATCAACCCGTTCGTAAGTTGTCCCTCGGTGAGCGCATGAAAGCCGAGTTACTAGCGGCCTTACTTCATGAACCGAACGTTTTATTTTTAGATGAGCCGACGTTAGGGTTAGACGTGAATGCACAAGTTGCTGTGCGGGAGTTTTTGCGAGAATACAATCAGCGCTACAGAGCAACAATTCTGTTGACGAGCCATTACATGGCAGATATCACCGCGCTCTGTGAGCGAGTGCTGATGATTCACCAAGGACAGTTGATTTATGACGGCAGCTTAGATGGCTTGGTAGACCGTTTCTCGCCCTGCCGGGAAGTAAAAGTAGAGTTTGCGCGTCCGTATTCAGCCCACGAATTGAGCGTTTATGGCGACATTCAAGACGTTGATAAACAATATGCGCGATTTTTGGTGCAGCAAGAAGGATTAACAGGCGCGATCGCTAAAATTCTAGCCGATTTACAAGTCATAGATTTGACAATCAGCGATCCGCCAATCGAAGAAGTGATCGGACGAGTCTTTCAAGCAGGAACGGTAGCGAGATGAAGCGGCTTTTTAGAATTATGCAAACCTTTGCGACGGTGTATTACGCCTATATGGTGGAATATCGTGCAGAACTCGTGCTGTGGGTGTTGTCGGGTTCGCTACCGATTATTCTCATGGGTGTATGGACACAAGCGGCTCAACGCGGAAATTTTGGACTGTCTCCGGTTGATTTTGCTCGTTACTTTATGGCGGTGTTTCTCGTCCGCCAAATTACAGTCGTTTGGGTAATTTGGGAGTTTGAGCGAGAAGTGTTGGAAGGTAAGTTGTCGTTCCGGTTGCTACAACCGATCGATCCGGTTTGGCATCATGTCTTCTCTCATGCTTCAGAACGGTTGGCACGGCTTCCTTTTGCTGTTCTATTAATTGTTCTATTTTTTATACTGTATCCTGCGGCTATTTTTGTTCCTAACATTCTCACCATTGCGTTGTTTTTATTAGCCGCAGGACTAGCATTTGCGCTAAATTTCTTGATTCAGTACACGTTAGCAATGGTTGCATTCTGGACTGAACGAGCAAGCTCACTGCAAGAGTTCTGGTTTCTGTTTTATTTATTTCTTTCTGGCGCAATCGCGCCGCTTGCCGTATTTCCAGAGAGTGTGAGAACAATCGCTCAACTCACCCCGTTTCCGTATCTGATCAATTTTCCAGCCAGCATCTTGGTCGGGTTGCCTGTAAATCTGATTCAAGGATTTCTGGTGATGTTGGCGTGGTGTGCCGGATTTTTTGCGCTCAATCGCTGGCTGTGGCGCAAAGGACTAAAACAGTATTCGGGCATGGGGGCGTGATATGGAGCGGTATTTCAGAATTCTGCGAATCTTTTGGTCTACTGCGATCGCAGCGGAGTTAGAGTATCGGATCAACTTTGCGATCGCGGCGTTCACGAGTTTGGGCGGACTGGTGGGCAGCTTGTTTGGCTTATTTTTGTTTTACCAAACTGGCTCTAGTTTTCCGGGGTGGCGATGGGAAGAAGCCCTAATCGTCGTCGGCATCTTCACGCTGCTAGAAGGATTTTCTAGTACCTTTTTGGCTCCGAACCTCAACCGAATTGTCCGTCATGTGCAAGAAGGAACGCTAGATTTTGTCTTGCTCAAACCGATTAGCTCTCAATTCTGGCTCTCGGCTCACACCGTGTCTCCGTGGGGGTTACCGGACATTTTTTTTGGGATAGCCACCATTCTTTATGGGGGCATTAAGCTGGAAATCGAGCCGTTTGCTTATTTTGTCAGCATCGTACCGCTAATCTTCGGATTGGCGATTCTGTATAGCTTGTGGTTCATGTTGGGCGCAACCAGCATTTGGTTTGTCAAAATTTATAATGTGACTGAAGTATTGCGCGGATTGTTAGAAGCAGGACGCTTTCCGATGGCGGCCTATCCCACTGCCTATCGAGTCTTTTTTACATTCGTAGTTCCGGTTGCCTTTCTGACTACAACTCCGGCAGAAACGTTGTTGGGTCGATCGGGAATTGCAGGAACGGTAGTTGCCGGATTACTTGCGATCGCGCTTCTATTCGTCGCTCATTGGTTTTGGCGATTTGCGCTTCGGTTCTACACCAGTGCTTCAAGCTAATTTTTCATTTTGGATTAATATTGAAATTAAGCTTTATCCTGCTCTAACTTAGTTGGTAAATTGCAGGGCGATATTTAGGTTCAGGAATTGGTTTACCTGATGCTTTCGCAGCTTCAATCCAGGCAGACTTTGCAATCTCAACTTCACGCACAGCTTCTTCTGCCGTTGCGCCCCAAGCAGAACAGAATTTCAGAGCTGGAATGTCTGCAATATAGCCCTCATCTTCTTCGCTGTAAAAAACGTTGATATGGTAGTTTTTCATCATTCTTCAGTGTTTTGCTCTTTACTCGCTTGCTCTAAGGCAAAGTTGATCACTGTTGGGCTTAAACGAATTCCTCTGTCTTGCATTCGTTGAATTGCTTCTTGCATTGAGAATTGATATTTCTGCTGATATGCCTTTAGCAAAATGCCAATTGACCCTGTGAGCAACAAACCGCTCAACTGTGCTATTCGCCTACCTGCGGCTTCATCAATGCAAACCGTTTGAATCGATTCGTTCAGTGCCAGTTGAATAACGGCAGCTTCCCCACGGTCAAGGGAGTTTGCGAGAAACGGAAGGATCTCTAGTGGGCTCCTTTGTTTAGTCAACCAAGTCGCCGCTTCAAATTCAGAAATAGCAAAGCCATCTGAACCTCCAACCTGAATTTCTTGACAAACCTCAAAGGGAACCAACACATCTTCGTAGAGTTGTTGCAACACTCGAAGATCGCCAAGCGCAACAGTGAGCGCAATAATTGGACCTGTATTGATCACAAGCCTAGATGGATTAGCCATTGGCGAGGTCGGATTGGAGTTCAGCTTCGCTTAGATCTATCATGGCGACGCCATAACGATGAAGATTCAGCAGAAATGTGACCCGATCGATTCCAATCAGTTCTGCTGCAATTCCTGAAGAAATGCGCTTCATTTCAAATAGTTTCACTGCCATTGCCCATTTCGCTTCTTGTTCAAACTGCTCTGGAGTTTGTTGAAGGGCAGCAGGTAAAAGTTCTGGATAGTTGATTCTGAGTTGCATTGTTGCGATCGCTGATTTCTCCTGCCTTCAGTCTACGTTTGCCCTCCAGTTTTACACCAGTGCTTCAAGCGAATTCGTAATTATTTTATGGCGATGCATGAAAACCTCCTTTAAGATAGAGGGCTAAACAGGTTAATCATCCTCGTTTAATGCCCAAGCCACCTTTGATTGGAATTACAACTCACAGTCGCAACAGCGCGGGTGAAGTCCTTTTGCCCGGAACTTACATTGATGCAATTCAAACCGCAGGCGGCAATGCGTTGCTGCTTCCTCCTAACCAACCTGATCCAGAAGCATTGCTAAACGTCTTAGATGGTTTGGTGTTTTCAGGCGGCGGCGATATTAATCCGATTCTGTACGGCGGTGAAAACCATCTCTCCATCTATGGCATTGATGAAGATCGAGATGCGTTTGAACTGACGCTGGCAAAGGCAGCTTTGATCAGGAAGATTCCCGTGTTGGGAATTTGTCGGGGAATGCAGGTTTTAGCGATCGCGGCAGGTGGAGAGTTAGTCGCGCATGTTCCAGACGTGTATGGAGATGCGATCGCGCACCGACTCGATCATCCGCGTCGCCCGATCAATCACGATCTTTCAATTCTGCCTAACACTCGCCTTGCCCATTTACTAGAAACAACTACGCTCAATATTGTTTCGTGGCATCATCAAGCGGTAAAAACGGTTCCGCAAGGATGGCAGATTTCAGCCCAAGCAGATGATGGATTGCTCGAAGCGATCGAGCATGTTCAGCATCCGTGGATGGTCGCTGTGCAGTGGCATCCTGAACTTTCGGGAGAAGATCCGGCACATCAGCGATTATTTCACAAGTTTGTGGAAGTGGCGGGAAAAGAGCAGTAGATGGGCGATCGTAGGGTCTGAACTATTTCAAGTCCGCCTCGGTTAGTCCGGCAACTTTCATAAGTGCTTTGAGTGTTCCGATTTTTAAGTCCTGATTGCGATGAACAGGAATTGCCAGAATCTGGTCGAATTCTGAATTTTCATAAATGTGGTGGCTGCCAGTAATCTTTTTGAGCAACCAACCTCTGCGCTCGATAATTCGACACAGTTGTTTACCAGAAATAGATTTCATACGGTGATTTCAACGACTTGATCCTGAAGTTCGTTGAAATGACGAGTGTTTGCGACTTCTAGCCATCCTTCGATCGCATCTTTGAGGTTAGTAATTAATTCCTCCATTGTGTCACCTTCTGTAATGCAACCTGGTAATGCAGGAACTTCTGCCCAATATCCACCCTCTTCGGCCGGATGAACGATCGCTTTTATTCTCATAAAGTCCTCTAACTTTGTGCGACTGAATTTTAACGAACTCTGTTGATTGGGCTTTCACGATCGCTTACCCATTTTGATGCTCGTTGATTAAGGCTTGAAAGCGATCGTCGTTGCGAATACAGGCGAAATCTGAATGCGTTTTTGCCTTTTCTAAACATTCTGAACTAAAATCAATCGATATTTTAAGATTTTCAATAGCTAACTCAGCATTACCTTGTAAAGCATAGAAAGAGGCTCTATTGAACCAAGCTACGTGATAGTCGGGTTTGTGTTTGAGGGCTTCATCGTAACTCGCGATCGCCTCGCCGTAGCGGTTTAGCTTTCTGAGTGCATTGCCGCGAACATTCCAGGAGTAGTAATAGTTCGGGTCATACTTAAGTGCTTGATCAAAACTCGTAACTGCATCCTCATAACGCCCTAAATTAGTGAGTGCAATGCCGTGAAAGTGCCAAGAATAGTAATAGTTCGGGTCATACTTAATGGCCTCATCAAAACTCGTAACTGCGTCTTCGCAACGTCCTAAACTAATAAATACCATGCCGCGAAAGTGCCAAGAATAGTAATAGTTTGGGTCATACTTAATAGCCTCGTCAAAACTTGTAACTGCATCCTCATAACGTCCTAAGTTAGCGAGTGCATTGCCGCGAAAGTGCCAAGAGTAGTAGCTATCCGATTCATACTTAATAGCTTTATCGAGACTCGTAACTGCGTCCTCGTAACGTCCTAAATTGACGAGTGCAATGCCGCGAAAGTGCCAAGAGTAGTAGCTATCCGATTCATACTTAATAGCTTTATCGAGACTCGTAACTGCGTCCTCGTAACGTCCTAAATTGACGAGTGCAATGCCGCGAAAGTGCCAAGAGTAGTAATGCTCCGGTTCGTATTTGATAGCCTCATCGAAACTTACAATTGCATCCTCATAGCGTTTCAAATGGATGAGTACCATGCCGCGAAGATACCAGGAATGGTGATCTTCCGGTTTGTGTTGAATAGCTCTATCGAAACTCGCGATCGCGTCCTCGTAGCGTTCTAAATCATTGAGTGCCGTGCCACGAAAGTACCAAGCATCAATGTTATCAGGTTCGTATTTAATGACTTCATCGAAACTCCTAATTGCATCCTCGTAAAGTTCTAAATCGTTGAGTACCATACCACAATCAAGAAATTCGGCGGCTAAGAGGTTCTGGGAATAATACCTTTCTCCAACCGTGACAAGCTTTTTCAAAACTAACGGAACAAATTGCTTGACATCAATGTGCTGATTCTTCGCCTCAATTTGTCCATCTCTAGGTTCCAAAATTTTCTCAGACTCGATTAAAAATTTTAGTGCTTGTCGAAGTTGCCACTGCTTCCATATCCACTTCACACCGCGCTGATGAATAAATAGTTCTGCTGTTGCTCCTACCATCGCAGGGGTTAACAGTAAATTTAGCGTCTGTAATACCTCTACGGCATCATAAGTATACTGCGCTGTTGGATAGCGTTTGAGCGCGGCTTTATAGCGAACTCGCCACGTTCGATCGAGCGTTTCAGAAAGCTCGTTTACACTCACCACTAACTCGCGATTCGTAGCCGTGCGTAAGTTCTCTACAATATTGCGAAACGTGCGATCGTTCCTGCTGGCAATCTGCGGAAACTCGTCAACTTTCGCTCTCAGATGTGCAGCTTCAACGCGATCGCTTAACAACTCCACGATCGCGGCATCTGAAGGTTCTACAAGTTCATAAGGCTCAAACCGATTCCAAAAATTAGGATATTGCTCAAACTGCAATTTCTCGAACTCGCTTAGCTCGTGTAGTCGATCGGGATGACGATCGCGCTCATTCCGTGCTGTTGCAATCACTCGCACCTGATTTCGGCATTCGCGCTCATAAAACTCCAGCGTTCTCAACAACCGCTCTTGCACCGACACCCGCAACGGCTGCGCCGGATCATCCGCATCTTTTGAAATCTCTCGCGGCTTGCCTCGATAAACCCAGCGATTAAGATCATCTAAGAAAAACAGCAGCTTTGCATTCGGGCTAATCTCAGGCGGAAACTGCCGAGGCTCATCAATCCATGCTCCAGCCTGATCCGCTAAGTTCAGGATTGTCCAGCCTTCGTCGTTCAACAACTTCGCGAGTTGTGCCGCTTCTCGCGTTTTTCCCAATCCTGTCCGCCCCAGAATTAAGACCCACGGTTTTGCTTCAAAAGCACGTTCTAGCTCTTGACGAATATTACGATTGGGCTGTCGCTGCAAGTAAGGAATGTTTGCGTCTGCCAAAGGATCGTCATCGTTGCTCCCTGACATAAGTTGTTTGAGAACGGTACTGGTATTCGGTGAGATGATTTCAAACGGAAAATCACCAGACGGAAGCTCTTGTTGGCGCTTCTGTTTTAGCTTCTGCTGCCGATGCTTCAGCCACAGCAGAAGAACTCCAATTACTCCGCCACCACCTATGAAAGGCACTAAGGCGGCAAGCAACGGCGTAAAGGATTTGAGAAACTCTGCTTGATCAGTAATCAGCTTGATGAAATCCTGTCCGGGCATTAGCTGAGGCATTGAGGGCTTGCCCCGATTTTAGTTTGTCTCAAAGCAAAACGTCGAGCGTGCTAAACCCTTGAAAGGCTGCAAACACAAAGGCTCACTGTTACTCTTCAATGATTTCGACTAACTCTTCGATCGACACTTCAAGCACTCGCATCAACCTGATCAACGCACTGATGTCTGCCATTGCCATTCCCGGAGAGCGTGCATAGGTCGTTACGGTTGTGTAAGGAACTCCCGACCGCTTAGCAACTTCCTTAAGCGTCCATCCTTTCCCATGTGCAAGTTCTCGAATTCGCAGTCTGACTAGACCCATTCTATGATTGACAAGAACGAGATCTCGTTCTTTAATGAAAGTGTCTTAAAAAGCGATCGCTCTCACGTCTGGAAAACCAAGAGCGATCACTTGTCCCACAGTGAAGGAGACGAACAATATGATATCAGCCCATCCGTCAACCGGAGCGCTGAATAGCTTCGATGCGCCAAATTACTGGAATCGGCTCCATCCGTGGTGCGTGATTCGATTACAACCACAAATGCAACGCATCGTAATTGCGAGATTTCGCAAACGAAGTGGGGCAGAAGAATATCTCAAAGTAGTCGGACGACTAATACCAACAGCAACACATCAGATTGTATTTGATCCAATGCCATCAGAATCGGAAACCGATTAGCGTAGAGAGTTGTAGAGCCATCCTACTATGTTCGTCTCTACAACTCCCCCATCAAAAACTTCCCGATCAAATCAGCCCAAACGAGAGCCACACAGGAGCAAAACGTTGCGGTTTGCGTCAATTCAGTAGCAGTTACTCCCAAAGTTTGTTACTCTACCGACTGCACGCCCTCATTCGTTCCTCATCTCATGATCGAAGTTGAGCATCTCAGCAAAATCTACGGTTCTACCCCTGCGATCGAGGATGTCACCTTCTCGGTTGCACCGGGCGAAATTCTCGGCTTTCTCGGCCCCAACGGAGCCGGAAAAACAACCACAATGCGAATTCTGTCAGGCTACTTGCCTGCTAGTCGTGGGACTGCAAAAGTCGCAGGATTTGAGGTACACGAACACTCAATGGAAGTGCGGCAACGAATCGGATATTTGCCAGAAACGCCACCGCTCTACCCTGAAATGACGGTAGAAGGGTTTCTCAATTTCGTAGCGCAAATTAAGGGCGTCAGTGCAGGCGATCGCGCGGATCGAATCAAAGCGGCACTCGAAAAATGTAACTTAGTCGAGAAACGCAAGACGCTCATTCGTAAGCTGTCTAAGGGCTTTCGGCAACGAGTCGGCATTGCTCAAGCGATCGTTCACGATCCACCAGTGATTATTCTCGATGAACCCACCGTCGGACTCGATCCCAGGCAAATCATCGACGTGCGGAATTTAATCAAGCAACTCGCCAACGATCACACCGTCATTCTCTCAACCCACATCTTGCCCGAAGTCAGCATGACGTGCGATCGCGTCGCCATTATTAATCGCGGTCGAGTCGTTGCTACCAACACGCCTGCATTATTGATGGAACAATTGATGGGCGGTTCAGGTTACGAATTGGATATTGCGGGCAATTCAATTGCCGTTCAACAATGCTTGGAGCGAGTTGAAGGCGTAAAACACGTTGAAGAGATGCAGATTGAGAACCTGCCCGAAAATCGAATCAAAGTCCGGGTCGTGTCCGAGTCAAACGCTGAACCCGGACATGCGATCGCGGCAGCACTCGTTCGCAATGGGTTAGGACTGTATGAAATGCGCCGCGTTCAAGCCAGCCTAGAAGATGTGTTTTTAGAACTCACAACCGAAGAAAAACCGCTAGAAGCCACGCCAGAAACCGCAGATACCACAGATAACGTTGACACCGAACCTCCATCGACCCAATCTGAAGTACTGCCCACCGAAACCCCATCAGAGGATGCAAGATAGATGAAAACCGTTTTAGCAAACATTTTGGCGATCTATCGACGGGAATTATTGAGCTACTTTGCATCACCGCTTGCCTATGCGATCGCGGCGATCTTCTGGCTAGTCTCTGGCTTTCTGTTTTGGGCAACGCTAGAAGGAATTGTGGGGCAAGCCGCGCTCTATGATGCTCAAGCAGGAGCAGGCGTGTCTGTTCCTCCGATCGATATTCCTTACGAGTTTATTCGAGCCGTGTTAGGCGTTTTAGGATCGTTATCCCTATTTGTGTTGCCCATTTTATCAATGGGACTATATGCAGAAGAGCGCAAGCGCGGCACATTAGAGTTATTAGCAACATCACCACTCACCAATTGGTCTGTTGCGATCGGAAAATTGCTTGGTGTTTTGACCTTTTTTATCACGATGTCGCTTCCGTTGTTAGTCTACGAAGCGATCGCACTTGCAAATGTTAATCCTCCCGTGCAGCCCAGCATTCTCTTACTCGGTCACGGCGGATTAATATTACTAGCAGCCGCCGTCTTATCATTGGGAATGTTTATCTCTTCCCTCACCGATAGCACTATCTTGGCCGCTATTTTTACATTTGCATTAGTATTAGCCCTGTGGGTTATCGATCTGATCGCAAAAAACTTTACAGGTGGATTAGCCGACGCGATCGGGCATCTGTCACTGCTCAAGCACTACACCAACCTCGTGCAAGGCGTTGTCGATACGGGAAGCTTGGTCTTATTTGCAAGTTACATCCTATTAGGCATTTTTCTCACCGCTCAATCAATCGACGCTCTACGATTCCAGCGATCCTAGTTTGAATTCTCCGCGTACAAACCGGATTTCGTCTGCCTCTATCCCATACTTTGACCATGAAAAAGTTCAAACCCCAGCTTCAATTTCTGAAATATCTGTTTTGGCTTGCTCCCACTCTGATCATTATGGGGATTGTGGCAGGTCTTGTCTCTGGCGTTTGGGGAACTGTTCCGCTAGGGTTACTGCTCGCTGGAGTTGTGCTCTTCTTACTGTGGCTGGTTTTTTTAGGACGCGGAGAAGAAACGCTGCAACCCAACTTTTGGAAACGCCGCTCAACTCAAGCGAGTACAGATGCGGTGGTGAATACGATCGCAGTATTAGTCATCTTAGGATTGATTAACTTTCTAGCCGTTCGTCACTCCGCTCGCGTTGACCTTACCGAAGGAGGACTATTCACCCTATCCCCCGAATCGAAGCAAGTCGTACAAGAATTAAATCAGGATGTCAAAGTTTGGGTATTCGACAACCAACAGAATCCTCAAGATCAGCAATTATTAGAGAATTACCAGCGACAGAATCAGAGATTCAAATTTGAATTTGTTGACCCTGAAGGTAATCCAGGTTTAGCGAAAGACTTTAACATCAAAAACAGTAATGATAGTCGTGATGTTTTTCTAGAACTACCCTCCAAACAGCGCAGACAATTCGTTCAAAATATCAGTTCTCAAACGCGACTCTCAGAAAATAGAATCACAAACGGAATTTTACAGATTAGCAACGACAGACAGGTTCCAGTCTATTTCCTACAAGGGCACGGCGAAAAATCCTTGCAAGCGGGAGAAGGCGCAATTTCAACGGCTGTGGAAGCTCTAGGAAATAAAAGCTTTATCACTCAGCCATTAAATTTGGCGCAAACTGGAAAAGTGCCAGCAGACGCAGGCGTTGTGCTGGTTGTTGGCCCCACTCGTCCTGTTCTAGACGCAGAAGTTCAAGCGCTGCAAGACTACCTTGACCAGGGCGGAAACATATTCGTTGCAGTCGATCCAACGATCAAAGCAGGACTGGACACTCTGCTAAATGGGTGGGGTGTGCAACTAGACGATCGCGTTGCCATTAATTCACCTGACCAAAAGGTGTTGGGTGTGGGTCCGGCAGGCTTAATCGTGACGCAGTATGGCACTCACCCGATTACAAAAGACTTCGGAAATGGCTACTCGTTTTATCCGCTTGCCCGTCCGTTAGACATTACTCCGATCGCGGGTGTGCAAAATACGCCGTTATTATTAACTGACCCGAAAAGCTGGGCAGAAAGCAATCTGAAAGAACAACCCTTAAAGCTTGATGGCGGCGATCGCCCAGGACCGCTAACCATTGGCGTTGCCCTCTCTCGAACGGTCAATCCGAGTCCGTCACCCAGTCCATCACCTTCAGTTAGTCCATCACCTTCCGCCTTGGAAAGTCCATCGCCCAGTCCTTCGCCTTCAATCAGCCCATCGCCTACACCATCTTCCAAAGAGTCGCGCTTAGTCGTATTGGGAAACTCTGGTTTCGTGACAGATAGCTATTTTGGACAGCAACTTAATGGCGACGTATTCCTAAATGCGGTCAATTGGCTCAGCCAGCAAGGTCAACAGCCACTATCTTTGCGTCCTAAAGATGTTAAAAACCGTCGGATTACGCTGAATACTGAGCAGGCGACTATCTTGGCAGTTTTAGCGATCGCGCTTGTCCCCCTATTTGGTTTTCTAACGGCTGGATTCTTCTGGTGGCAAAGACGATAGGTAGCGAGACTTGCCAAACAGACCGCGCTACTGTTAAATAATGTTAAGAAACCTATCTTTTAGGAGACTCAAACATGGATAAGCAAGAAGGAAAGGTTGGATTCACACCATTTGCTGAGACTTGGAACGGTCGTTTAGCCATGCTTGGAATAGCGATCGGATTTGCAACTGAGTTGATAACCGGCAAGGGAATCCTGGCACAACTAGGTTTGATGTAACGCTCAAGATCTATTTTCAATCGACGCTCAATACACGAGCAGTCTCTCAACGCATAAATTAAGCCCGAAGAGCTTTCAGACTCTCCGGGCTTAACTATTCAAATTTTTCAGTAAAATTCACGTTAAAGAAATGGCGTAGCAAGCTCTGGAGGAGTGCCTGTCCATTAGAAAGCTCTACTGAACCGTCAGTGCTGTCTTCATGCCTTTCTCAAAGTGCTTACCCACATTGCAAACGACAACGTAGCGACCTTTACTGAGCGGAACGCTGACCGATTTGCTGCCGCCGCTCTTCAACTCATCTTCCTCAATCTCGATGATTTCCTTCACGCTCTTAGCCTGCTCGTCGAATTTGCCGTCATTTTTGGTAGGTAGCTGATCGAGCGGTAAATCTGTTTTCAAAAGCACCATCTCGTGAGGAACTTTGCCCTGGTTTTTCACTACAAACTGCACAGGCCCTTGAGGAACCGTAGTCTTCGAGAGCTTAATCGCCATTTCGGTTTCAACCACTTCTACCGTTGTAGCGGCTGCATTTTGAGGAGCAGTACTCGCTTGGGGGGCAGCCGCATTTGGTTGGGAGGAGGGGGCATTGGCCTGCTTATTACCGCAAGCCGCAATGCTAGAAAGCAAGATGACCGAAGCAGCGATCCTTAGGAGTTTAGTGCAGCCAGTTGTTAACGTTCTATTCATGATCCCTTCCAGAGTTAAGCGTATCAATGTTGAATGATTGGTGTATCGAGGCTAACAATTCTATAGACCTCTAGAAGCAACAATTGCAGCTTTGTGACAAAAGTACAAGCCAACTAGTTTTAATCCATCTAGTTTTAATCCGTCTCAAATTAGGTTCCGCGACGCTGACTCATCGGTATGATGAAGAAAATCATGTGCTTCAGCCTCCCAAGCGCGATACAATCAGAACCCTACAACCACGCGGGCTTCGGAGGCTTGAGCCTTCGGTAGTGAGGAATTAGTCATGGCACTCATTGTTCAAAAGTACGGGGGAACCTCAGTTGGAACGGTCGAACGAATTCAGGCAGTCGCCCAACGGGTAAAGCAAACTGTTGAAGCCGGAAATTCAGTGGTAGTGGTGGTTTCTGCGATGGGCAAGACTACCGATGGCTTGGTCAAACTGGCACATGATATTTCTGCCAATCCCAATCGACGAGAAATGGATATGCTGCTCTCCACCGGAGAGCAAGTGACGATCGCGCTACTCAGCATGGCACTGCAAGAAGCTGGGCAGCCCGCCGTCTCGCTCACGGGCGCACAAGTCGGAATTATTACTGAAACCCATCACACTCGCGCTCGCATTCTCAACGTTGCCACTGACCGCATGAAGCGTCACTTGCAGAACGGTGAAGTTCTCGTGGTGGCTGGATTTCAAGGCATTAGCAATGCTCAAGATTTAGAAATTACAACGTTGGGTCGGGGTGGTTCTGATACATCGGCAGTCGCATTAGCAGCGGCGCTCAAAGCCGATTTTTGTGAGATTTACACCGATGTACCCGGCATTCTCACGGCAGATCCTCGCTTGGTCGAAGATGCTCGGCTAATGACCGAAATTACCTGCAATGAGATGTTAGAACTTGCCAGTCTCGGTGCAAAAGTGCTGCATCCCCGCGCTGTTGAAATTGCGCGAAATTATGGCGTTCCGCTCGTCGTGCGATCGAGTTGGACAACCGACCCCGGAACCTGGGTAACCTCGCCTGCGCCGCAAACGCGATCGCTCGAAGGGTTAGAAATTGCCCGTCCTGTTGATGCGGTGGAATTTGACACAGACCAAGCAAAAGTTGCCCTCCTCCGCGTTCCCGATCGGCCTGGTGTTGCCGCAAAATTGTTTGGTGAAATCGCCTCTCAGCGGTTGGATGTCGATTTGATTATCCAATCCATTCACGAAGGCAATAGCAATGACATTGCCTTTACCGTGATCAAAAACTCCCTCACTCGTGCAGAAGCGGTGTCTAGTGCGATTATTCCGGCTCTCATGGCGGGTCAGCCTCCCAGCAGCGAAGCTACGCCCGACGTGATGATCGAACAGAAAATTGCCAAAGTGACGATCGCAGGCGCAGGCATGATTGGGCGTCCAGGAGTGGCGGCCAAAATGTTCTCAACCCTTGCCGATGCAGGGATCAACATTCAAATGATCTCGACCTCGGAAGTTAAAGTGAGTTGTGTGATTGATCAGGTTGATTGCGATCGCGCGATCGCGGTTCTCTGCAATGCCTTCGACATTCATGAGTCAGGTTATCGCATTCCAGAGGCGACCCTGCCTGACGTCACTGAAACTCCGGTGCGGGGCGTGGCGCTCGATCTTAAACAAGCCCGGGTTGCCGTTCGCCATGTGCCCGATCAGCCTGGCATGGCGGCGAAAATTTTTCAACGGCTGGCTGATCACAACATCAGCGTCGATATGATTATCCAATCCCAGCGCTGTCGCGTGGTGAATGGCACAATGACGCGGGATATCGCCTTTACCGTGGCGCAAATGGACGGCGAAGCGGCACGGACGACGTTAGAAAGCGTGGCCGCTGAATTTAACTGTGGCGAAGTCGTAGTAGATAGCGCGATCGCGAAGGTCAGCATTGTTGGATCTAATATGGTCGGACAGCCAGGAGTGGCGGCTCGCATGTTTGATGCGCTGTTCAAAAAAGGCATCAACATTCAGATGATTGCAACTTCTGAAATTAAAGTGAGTTGTGTAGTGGCGGAAGATCAAGGCGTTGTGGCGCTGCAAACAATTCACGCGGCGTTTGAGTTGTCAGGCTCTCATAAGGTACAGGTATCGGCTTAGAGACCCTGCTATTAGTGGATGAAGGTTTTACCTACTCTCCGGTTGAGAGCCTGAGAAGATAGCCTGAATTAGTCGTGACTATCAGATCATTCTGGTAAACCGCAATTCTTCGCTGCGGAGGCTTACAACGTTGCAGACATCTACGAGAACCTCGCTAAGCAATTAAGGTTTCATAGATCCAGCAATGCTGTAGAAAGACGAACTGGAAAGATGCTTCGCGAGACCTAAACGTGGAAAAAATAACATGAACCGCAGACAACTGTATCTAATTCTCGTAGTGTCTGCAATTTCCGGTCTAGCATTATTGCTAATCACTCAATCAACAGCCGTATGGCGACCCCAAGTGTCTTTGTTGGGCGATACTCCTCAAAGTCGATTAAGGTTTGGAACTTCACTTGATATTTCTTTGCCATACATAGTTGTTGGAGCGCCACTTGATGGTGATCCAGGAACCGCTTATGTCTTCATTCAACAAGCAGGAGTATGGCGTCGGCAAGCAAGACTGATTCCGAGTGAAAAGGGTTTGCTTGCTGAGGGATTCGGTGGAAGCGTCTCGATTGATCGAGATGTAATTGCCGTATCTGCAGCAAGTGCGCTTAGAACATCTACTTCTAGTGGTCGCGAAGGAGTTGTTTACATTTTTCAACGGCGAGGGCAGCAGTGGATTCAGCAAGCTCGCCTGTTTCCACCTTTACCTTCTTCACAAAGCTATCTCAAGGGATCAGTCGCATTAAAGGGAGATACCCTGGCAGTGGGAGAACAAGACGCCGTTCACATCTTTAATCGCGATCGCCAAACCGATCAGTGGATCTATGCTGAAACATTGACTGCTTCTCAGCCAAGGACAACTAGCTTTAATACAGTAAGAGTAAAGTTTGGTCCTCAGCTGGCATTGAGCGAAACCACACTTGCGGTTGGTGGTGATAGCGTCGATGGTGGAAATAGACTCACTATTTTTACACGCAATTCAACGACAAAGCGATGGATTCGACAAGCTGAACTCTTTCCTAAGGGTGCAGATGAACAAGGTTTTGGACACTCCCTAGCCTTGGAGAACAATACACTTGTGGTTGGTAGTTCAACTCGTGGTCTCGCTCCGTGGTTTCATGGATCTGCTTCTGTTTTTGAGCGGCACAACGATCAGTGGCAGCGCGTTGCTGTGTTAAAACCCAGAGGTCGTCATATTGATATTGGCATCTTTAACTGGATGTACCGATATGGTTTTGGCGCACAAGTTGCCATTCACAACGGCTACATCGCAGTGATCGCGCAAGATAGTCCTGACCTTGTGAGCTTATTTGGTTCTAATAGCCACACAGAGGCGTTTTTGTTTCAGCAAGAGGCAACCACTAAGCGTTGGCGGCAGCAAACCAAGTTACTTTCTGCTCAGTCTCAGCAGCAGAGCTTTGAGAGCATCAAGATTACAAGTGATGAGGTTATGGTTGGTGATATTGGGGCACAGATTTCTGAATCAAATGATCCGACTGGCGCAGTTCACATCTTTCGCTTTCCAGCAAAATAACCTCAATGCCATTAAGCATCACCCCACCGCTTAAGATCCTTCACTTGATTGTCATTTCTTAAACCTTGGTTCCGTTCTTCCGGTTGGGTGCTACCCTCGTTGAAAGACAGATGAATAAGAACACTCAATCGTATTGTTTTTTACTTCCGTTGAATGGGTCTTAGACAATTCAGGTAGAATAGCCAAGTTTCCAAAGAATTTTTTGCTACCTTTGCTGGAAAATCGATTTTTCGTTCCAGATTTTGATTAGCATTTTTTCATTCATTTGCGGAACTCTGAATAAGAGCAGTGAAACGATCGACAAATCTTATTCATCAGCCCCCCTTGAAGTGTTACCCACGTTTAAAGTCGGATGAAAGCTAGTAACTCCCTTCCTTCAGCCCCATTAGTTCTCAAGTTAGTCGGTACAATTTTGATCGTGTCATCGCTGATTGACTATTTTGCTCTACTTGTACCGCCCAATTTTTCAGATAAAGCCTGGTTCGCGCAGGTCGTCACGCAAATTGTCGATCGCGGCATTATTCCGATGGTCGGACTGGCATTTTTGTTTGCTGGGTCGTTTCTTGAGAATGGTTCTTTAGCCCCCCGCGATCGCGAAGCGCCATTTAGCACGATTCGGTTTTGGGCGTTGTTGCTCGCCGGACTGCTCAGCCTTATTTTTCTGATTGCTTTTCCGCTCCATCTCAACAATACGCGCCAAGTGTCTGACCAAGCGCTCAAACGCATTGCCGAAGAATCAACAACGGCGGAAAATCAACTCGATACCCAGGTACAGCAACGCCAAGGTCAAATTCAAGCAGCGCTCAAAGATCCGGCTCAAATCAAGCAGCTTGACGACCAGATCAAACAAATCAACGATGCGATCAATAGCGGACAACTGAAGGGAGATCAGCAGACGAAAGCTCAGCAAGCGCTGAAAGAGTTGCAAGCCCTAAAGTCTGACCCCAACGCGATCGAAGGGCGCGCCAAAGATTTCCGTAACCAGAAGCTGATCGAGATTCGCGATCGCAAACAGCAACTCGAAAATCAAGCCAAAGGCGATTTTTGGAAAACAGGAGTGCGAGTTGGCCTCAGCAGCTTACTGCTCTCTTTGGGCTACGGCATTATCAGCTTAATGGGTTTGCGCGAGATGGGTATTATAGGTGGACGCCGGAAGGCGACGCTGCGGTAAGAAAAGGGATGAGGGATGAGGGATGAACGTTAAGAAGAAATTTGCTGAATCGAGTGATAGGGCTGAGGTTTTAACACTACGGCTCTAGTCCCTCAGAAATCACGACCTTTCATCCCTCATCCCTAATTCTCCATGTTCTCAATCTACATCCTGACCCACAACGAAGAAATTGATATCGCCGATTGTATTGAGTCGGCGTTGCTCTCTGATGATGTCGTTGTGGTTGATTCGTTTAGTCGCGATCGCACTGTTGAGATTGCCAATTGCTACCCAGTGCGCGTCATTCAGCACGAGTTTGAGAGCCACGGTAAACAGAGAACCTGGATGCTGCAATCGGTTCCGACGAAGCACGACTGGGTTTACATTCTCGAAGCCGATGAGCGCATGACGCCGGAGTTGTTTCAGGAATGCCTCGACATCGTTCAACGTCCTGAACATGACGGCTACTATGTAGCAGAACGGGTCATGTTCATGGGGCAGTGGATTCGTCGCAGCACGCAATATCCCCGCTATCAGCTTCGGCTGTTTCGCAAAGACAAGGTGTGGTTTACAGACTATGGGCACACCGAGCGAGAAGTTGTCGACGGCTCAACGGGCTTTATTCAAGAAACCTATCCTCATTACACCTGCGGCAAGGGCATGAGCCGCTGGATTGAGAAACATAATCTGTATTCTACTAACGAAGCGATCGAGACAGTCCGACAACTCGAAACTGGATCAGTGGAGTGGAAAGACTTAGTTTGGGGGCAATCAGAAGTCGAACGCCGTCGCGCACTGAAAGATCTCTCCTTACGCCTCCCGTTTCGCCCCTTAATTCGATTTGTTTATATGTACTTCGTTTTAGGTGGACTGCTAGATGGTCGAGCAGGGTTTACCTGGTGTGTGCTGCAAGCGTTTTACGAATATCTCATTTTGCTGAAAGTATGGGAGATGAAGCACATGCCGATCGCGCCTCCTCAGCTCGACGCCTCACCGCTTCAAGAAATATCTCCTGAAGCGTCCGCGTCCCTCTAGTATTTCGGCAGAGACGCTTGTGTGGACGCTCATCAAGAGTTGTAATGCCTCAGTTCTTTTTCTGTGAGGCATAACGGTTAGGATAGGAAAATTTTATCTGAATTAAAATTAGCTTGCGACACTCCTTACATGCTTTACGAGTAGGATAGTAGGCTAAGACAACAGTAATGAAGTGGGGATCACTTGTTTAGACAAGAATTAAACCACCTCTAGCCTGATGTTATTGTTCAAATCATTGTTTATGATCGGACTATAAGAACACGATTGAAGCATTCAGCGTTTGTAGCCAGATGGAGAGTAGGCTATCTGTGATCCAACGTCTCAAACAAGATCTCAAAAATGACTTGATTGCAGGTCTGCTAGTGGTTATTCCTCTAGCCACAACGATCTGGTTAACCTATACGATCGCAACTTGGGTGATCGATTTTCTCACGCGAGTACCCAAGCAAATCAGCCCCTTTGACGGCCTGAACCCAATCCTAGTCAGCTTTTTAAACTTCACCGTTGGTTTAGCGGTGCCGTTGCTGTCCATTCTCTTCATCGGGTTGATGGCGCGTAACATCGCTGGACGGTGGCTTTTAGAGTTTGGCGAACGGTTGCTGCAATCCATTCCGCTGGCTGGTGCGATTTATAAAACTCTAAAGCAACTGTTAGAAACGTTGTTACGAGACACAGGTGGGAAGTTTCGCCGTGTTGTTTTAGTGGAATATCCTCGGCCAGGCATCTGGTCGCTTGGATTTGTCACAGGCGCGATCGGGGCTGAAGTTCAGTCTCATTTTTCAGCGGAGATGCTGAGCGTCTTTATTCCCACCACTCCCAATCCCACAACAGGTTGGTATACGATCGTGCCCGAAGCTGAGACAATTACCTTGTCGATGCCAATTGAAGACGCCTTCAAAGTTATTATTTCTGGTGGCATTGTCAGCCCGGACTCAACTGCCTTCGCGTCTCCAACTGTATCCAGCCGCAAGCGCGTTCTAGAACCCTTAGTAGAAGCAACTCGACCCCTAATCGTCGAAGAAGAATCGGTTTAGCCATCTCTGCCCAAACCCTGGCCCCAAACTTGCACCCTTAAACTTGTTAAGATAAGCGAGCTAACTTGAATCGAGCCAAACAGCCGCCATGCAAGCCCGTCGAATTTCCCGCGAACTTGCCCTCTTGAGCATTAGTCAACTCCCCACGACCACAGAGCGCCTCAACACTCAAAAACTTCAAGATCTGATTGTGGCAGCCGTTCGCACGCTTGCAACCGAAGCCCGCGACGCCTTGGAAACGGCATCGGCAGAGCTTCAACGAGGTAACAATCAACTTCTTGCTAGTGAAACGCGTGCCAACACCGTCGGGAGTGCTAGAACGATGGTGGAAGATGCGATCGCGCTCACCGAAAAGGCCATCAATCGGTTGGGGAGCGCGATTGAGATTCCCGAATTCATTCAACTCGCGAACCAAACCGATGTCCGCACGTACGCCCTCGAAATCATTACGCGCCTACAAGAAGAGCGCCAACATGTCGATCAGTTGCTTAACGAAGCCCTAGTTGATTGGCAACTCGACCGTCTAGCAACGATCGATCGAGACATTCTTCGCATTGCTGTGACCGAAATGATGTTTCTGGGCATTCCTGATAAGGTCGCCATCAACGAAGCGATCGAAATGGCGAAACGGTACAGCAGCGAGGATGGACACCGCTTCATCAATGGTGTGCTGAGGAGAGTGACGGAGCAACTTAAAGCGGGAGTGAGAGAATAGGCGATGGGAATCATCCCGCACCCCTTTCTGCTATAAATTTAAGTCTAAAAGTTAATTCTGAAAGTCTCTGGTACTTGCAATGGCGTTCAACTGGTTTAATCGTTTCAATCAACCAAAGGCAGAGGCAGATGTCTCTGAAGCGACTCAGCCGGATGCCCCAACATTAGAGGCTGAGCCAACCGAAGCGGTTGAAGATTCAGAGCAGGCAAAGCAGGCCGCGATCGAGCGTGCCAGAATTGCGTTAGAAGCGATTAAACAACGTAAACAGCAAGAAGCCGCGCCTGTCCCTCCATCAGAATCTGCTCAAGCGGACTCAATTCAAGAGGACGTTGAACAACCGTCTGAGCCTGTCTCTGAGCCTGCGATTACCGCTGAAGAAACCGTCACCTCGACCCCAGAGACCATTGCAGAAGAGCCAACGCCTGAACCTGTTCTATCAGTCCAAGCTGACATTCTAGAGGACTCGACAGCCCCCGCTTCTCAAGCCCTAGAGACTCAGGCAGACAAAGGCACAACCGAACCTGAATCCCCAATTACCCAAAATGTTCCCTTGTGGGCACAAGCTGAAGCCGAAGAACGAGCCGCCCGTCTAGAGCGGCTGCGAGCCACTGCGATCGCGGAACCTGACGTTGCTGCAAGCCTTCAAACTGATGCCGCCCCCGCCGAAGAATCGGATTCTGGGATTCCGCTCACTCTTGACGAAGGCTTCTTGTGGTCAACCGAAGTCCTTTCCGCGATGGGACGCCGCGCCCAAGATATTACCCTCGAAGAAATCACGTGGTTAAAGCGACTGCGCCAAGGGTTAGATAAGACCCGACGCAGTTTGGTGAATCAGCTCAAGGCGATCGTGGGTCAAGGTCCGCTCAACGAAGATGCGGTTCTAGAAATTGAATCGCTCCTGCTGCAAGCCGATGCGGGTGTCGAAGCTACAGATAGAGTGATTCAGGCATTGCAGAGTCGGTTACGAGAGGAAACCCTGCCGCCAGAGCAAGCGATCGCATACCTCAAACAAATCTTGCGCGAGTTGCTCGACCGTCCTCTGCAAGGATCGCACAGTGTCTTCTTTGCACCAGAGAAAGACACCCTTAACATTTGGCTGATGACGGGCGTGAACGGGGCAGGAAAAACGACCACGATCGGCAAACTCGCTCATATCGCTCAAAAATCGGGCTACCTCTGTCTGATTGCTGCTGCTGACACTTTTCGTGCGGCGGCGGTTGAGCAAGTCAAGGTTTGGGGACAGCGCAGTAATGTTGAGGTAATTGCTAATCCGGGACAGAATACCGATCCCGCCGCTGTCGTGTTTGATGGCATTGCAGCGGCTCAATCTCGTGGGACAGAACTGTTGCTGATCGATACGGCAGGACGCCTGCAAAATAAGAAAAACCTGATGGACGAATTGAATAAGATTCGCCGAATTATTGACAAAAAGGCAACCAACGCCAAAGTAGAATCCCTACTCGTGCTAGATGCGACACTGGGACAGAATGGATTGCAACAGGCAAAAGTGTTTGCAGAAGCGGCACAGCTTAGTGGCGTTGTGCTGACTAAGCTAGACGGCACAGCAAAAGGTGGAATTGCCCTAGCGGTGGTCGAGCAACTGGGTCTGCCGATTCGCTTTATCGGTGCAGGCGAAGGCATCGAAGATTTGAGACCCTTTTCGAGCTATGAATTTGTGGAAGCTTTGATCAGTGGTTAGACCCGATCCACTGGCATGTGTTTTTTGTGAAGTTCGGGCACTCTGTAACGATTAATGTGCTCAACATTGTTTGGAGCCCGTAGAATATGCCGAGACTATCTCAGCGAATGGGATGAGGCTTTCTTAAAAGAGGTGTCTTATCCTGCTTGAGTCATGTTCGGCTATTGGTCTTAATTGCTAAGGGCGCGATCGCTAGGCAGTCTGCATCGTCGTTCCTCTGAAGGATGCGAATTGCACTGACTTCTTCTATTGCTGTCCGCTAGTAATAAAACCGCACCTCTACCGTTCGTACCATTCATTAATGTTCGTACAACACGATTCGCAACTCTTCCGCTAAGATTGATGGCTACAACGGATCTTGCTCCTAATTCAAAGGAGACAATTTTCTAGTCCATTTCGCTGTACTGTGTTCTCTAACTTCACCGGATCGAATGACTGCTGTGCCTCTTCCTAGACAGCCCTCTCAACCGCCCGATCGTAACGACGGATCAGGCTCATCGGACGTGACCCCCGTGTTTGCGCTCAAAGAACTGGTGTCTCGCCTCAATCGAGAGCAACATAAGATCCAAGATCTGCTGAGTTCTCTAGGATTTGCCCTGCGGAGCTTTAGCAACCTCAATCAGTTTTTAGAACTCATTCCTCTGATGGCGAGTCGGGTTACAGATGCGGACGGCGGCGCGCTGATTTTGTTCCGCCCTAATGGACAAGTCAAGCTAGAGCGTTTGCACTGTCAGGATACGCACTGGGGGCAAGAAGTCCGCAAAGCGCTAGAGGCGGCAACTCGGCAGATGACGGCTTCCTTGAGCGGGCTACCCCCAGGAGAAGCCCTGGCGAGATCGTCGCAAGTAGTAACGATGCTCGACACTCAGGTGGCACGTCAGCTAGGATCTGGAATTCAGATTTTTGGCACTGGAATTTTGATTAAAAACAGTGAGCGGGGCCGCCTGTATGTGTTTAGCCGAGACGAGGACTATGAGTGGACAGAAACCCGGCAGAAATTGGTGCGCTTGATTGCTGACCAAACCGCTGTCGCGATCGAGAACGATGAGCTGACGGTTGAACTGCGGAAAAAAGAACGCCTCGATCGCGAATTAGAGATTGGCGCAGATATTCAGTTGCGCTTATTGCCTCGTCAATGCCCAACCATTCAAGGCGTTGAACTCGCTGCCCTGTGTAAGACTGCCAATCGCGTCGGCGGCGACTATTACGACTTCATTCCTGCCGACTATGGGCAGGTACGTACGGGGAGCGACAACTCGACCGGGCGCTGGAGCGTTACGATCGGCGATGTGATGGGCAAGGGCGTTCCCGCCGGACTGATCATGACCATGACTCGTGGAATGCTGCGAGCAGAGGTTCTCAATGGGCACTCTCCAGCCCGCATCTTGCAGCATCTCAATCAGGTCATGTATGCCGATCTGGAAAACTCAAACCGGTTTGTGACCCTGTTCTATTCTGAGTACAATCCCCAAACGCGCGTTCTGTCCTATAGCAATGCAGCTCACAACCCGCCGCTATTGTGGCAAGCGTCAACGGATACGATTAAGCGATTAGATACGCTGGGAATGTTAATTGGACTGGATGCCGAAACGCAGTATCAGGATGCAACGGTGCAGCTTAACTCTGGCGATACGATTATTTATTACACCGATGGCTTTACAGATGCAGCAAATCCGTATGGACAGCGGTTCGATGAAGAGAATTTAATGAGTGCATTTCGGTGGGCGTGTTGGCACTATAACGATCCTCAGTTGATCTTGAAGCATCTGTTCGATCGCGTTCAGCAATTCATCGGCGCTGGCAGTACGCATTCGGATGACATGACGTTGGTGGTGATGCGGGTTCAGCCGTCCTAAGATTTAGCAGGACTTATAATCTGGTGCATCTATCAGACCTTAATAAACAATTTTCTGCGATGAAATCTAAAATTTCATCGCAGAAAATTGTTCTCTTGGTATTAGTTACGAACTTGGACAGGCATCACTAAATACGTCATCTTCAACGCACCAATGGGCGATAGCACTGCAGGGCTAGTCGGGGTGTTTAATTGAATCTGCACATCGGCAGTACTAATTGCCTTCAAGCCATCCATCAAATACTTAACGTTGAAGGCGATGTCCATCCCGTCGCCTGTAATTTGAGCAGGCATTGATTCACGACCGCTACCGACATCTTGGGCATCAACGGCTAACGTCATCTGCTGAGTTGCACCATCTAACATCATCTTGACGATATTGTTCTTCTGGTCAGCCAGCACCGAGATTCGCTCTAACGCACTGAGAAACAACCGCCGATCTAGACTCACCTGATGAGCAAACTGACGGGGAACAAGCTGGCGATAGTTGGGATACTGACCTTCGAGCAAGCGACTTGTAATGCGTTGATCTGTCCACTCAAACACGACTTGTCCTTGGTCAAACTGGACATCTACCGAATTACTACCCTGGCGATCGAGCATCTTTATCAGTTCCTGCAATGCTTTCGCTGGAACCGTTACATCCAAGCTGCTCTCATTTCTAGCACTCTGCTCATCACCCTGATCCAGGGTATGAACGACAGCAAGACGATGACCATCGGTTGCCGCAAACTCCAACCCATCGGACTGGACGCTGACGTGTACTCCCGTGAGTACCTGCTTGGTTTCATCCGCAGACGCTGCAAACAGAGAGCCACGTAAACCATCAATTAGGGCTTCAGCCGAGAGCTGAGTCTTTTCGCCGTCCTCAATTGTTGGCAGTTCTGGAAATTCTTCTGCGCCCATACCCCGTACTTGATATTGACCGGAAGCACAGGTCAAATTGGTCAAATAGTTATCGTTTGAGCCGTTGTCTAGGGTGATGTCGCCCTCTGGCAAGCGAGACACAATATCACTCAGCAGCTTTGCCGGAAGCGTTAGTGTGCCGCCTTCTTCCACCTGAGCCGGGAAGCTTGTTTGAATGCCAAGGCTCAAATCAAAAGCGCTGAGCTTAATCTGTTGGGTTTCCTCGTCAGCATTGAGGAGAACATTCGCTAAGACAGGGTGGGTGGGACGAGATGAAACCGCACGACCGACCAGCGATAAATGAGCATTGAGATGATTTTGAGCGCAAACCAGTTTCATGGCGGTGATGGGAATGAAAGACAGTTGTTGAGAAAGCTGTGGAAAACTAATTGAGATTAAAGCAAGCGCTAGATAAGCAGTTAAATAAGAAACTTAAAACTATATGTAGTGTTGACGAATCTTGTTTGAGAATATTAGCACTCCTTCAGCGATCGTTTCACAGATCTTTAAGGGAGTTTTGGATGTCGAAAGACAAGGAATGCGATCGCACGGTCTGTGGAAACTGTGGAAAACTCTTAGAGTTCTTATAGAGAAAGAGCTTTATTCCTCGTTAACCTGTGGAAAACGTGTGGAAAGGCTCAATTAACACCTCCCGTAGTTTAAAGTTTCCACCGAAACGACCAAGTTTTTGACAGGTTTCCCACAAAGTTTTCCACAAAAACTTGTAGGTTTTCCACAGATCTGCGGTTGGTCACTAAATCATATAGAAAAATTTGATACTAATCGTCGAATAGAATAACTTTACTTAAATAATGCAGTGCTTAACTGCTATTGATCCAAGTGGCTAAAGAACCTGTGTCCTACAGCCTCAAAGTTTATAGACTTGAGATCGCTGGTTATTTGCGTCCCTGACTAGCGAGATTAATGCGATCGCTCAGTTGCCTCAAGGTCTGCGCCATATTGGGATCGCTTTCTTTAAGATCTTTCATTTTCTCGCAGCTATACAAAACCGTGGTGTGGTCTTTGCCGCCGAAGACCTCACCGATTTTTGGCAAGCTTAAATCCGTGTGTTGGCGCATAAGATACATGCCAATTTGCCGTGCCACACTAATTTCTCGACGCCGAGAATTGCCCTTTAAATCCTCAGCCGATACTCCCAGCGCTTCAACCACCGAAGCAATTATTGCTTCAGGAGACGCTTCCACTTTTTCGACGGGCGGATTTAGCACAGGCGCAATATTTTCAACCGTCATCGGCAACCCTGCGATCGAGATATAGGCGACGGCGCGAATTAACGCCCCCTCTAGTTCCCGAATGTTAGAGGTGTAGCTTGACGCGATGTATTCAATCACCTCACGGGGCAAGCGCATGTTTTCGTATTCAGCTTTCTTTTGCAAAATGGCCATCCGGGTTTCTAAATCGGGTGGCTGAATGTCGGCAATCAGGCCCATCGAGAAGCGTGAACACAGCCGTTCTTGCAAGCGTGGAATTTGGTTAGGCGGCCGGTCTGAGGCGAGAACAACCTGCCGTCCTGCTTCGTGCAACGTGTTAAACGTGTGAAAAAACTCTTCCTGAGTATATTCTTTGCCCTCAATAAACTGAATGTCATCGACTAGCAGTACGTCTGCTGCCCGGTAGTGATCCCGGAAGCTTTGCAAATTGTCTTTGCGGATGGCAGTGATCAGATCATTTGTAAATTTTTCTGTTGAGACATAGAAGATATTTGCCGTCGAGCAAATTTCGAGTCGGTAGTGCCCGATCGCTTGCATCAAATGAGTTTTGCCGAGTCCTACTCCGCCACAAAGAAACAGTGGGTTAAACTCTCTACCCGGCGACTCTGCCACAGCCAACGACGCCGCATGAGCCATCCGATTATTCGGACCGACGACCAAGCGAGAAAAGACATACTTAGAATTGAGGTCAGAATTTGTCGCCTGCGGTGCTAACGGTTCTAGGGGCGCAGAATCGAGGGTGAACGGATAAAACAACTCCGCCTCATCTCCGATCGTGCCATCTGAACCGGGAACAAATTTGATTTGAATCTCCACGGGACGCCCCAAAATGTCGTGAACCACCTCGATGATGGTGGGCATGTAATATTTTTGCAGCCAGTTCTTGGCAAACGGATTCGCCGTTCTTAACACTAAGCACGTTTCGGTCAGTTCTTCCGGGGTGGACGTTTTAATCCAGGCCTCGAACGTGGGGCGACTAAGCTTGAGTTGGAGACGGTCGAGAACCTGAGACCAGAATGTATCGATCGCAATTTCCACGGCAAACCTCGTCTCACCAGTTTTCACAGAAGGACTAAAGCATAGACTAATTTACTGTATTTCGCTTAGGGAAAATGCGATTTGCAAAGTTAAAAAAGGGATGAGGGATGACTGTGACGACGCTAGCGCGAGAAGGGATGAGGGGAGGGATGAAGGATGAGGGATGAGGGATGAAGGGCAAAATAGCGGCGACGGGTTGCCCAGAGGAGTTTAATCTTTTCAGGCTAGAACTTAAGGAATCAAGCTAGGATCAGAACTTAAGACTTTCCGTAATAAACATTCGTTACGTTTTTCATCTCCTACCTTCATCCCTCATCCTTCATCCCTGTGAACACTGCCCCCTCCTTCCGGCTTGACCTCCATACGATTTTTCCCTTTGAGCTAGACGAGTTTCAACTCCAAGCGATCGCGGCATTAGAAGCCGGAAAGTCAGTTGTGGTCTGTGCGCCGACAGGATCAGGAAAAACGTTGATTGGAGAATACGCCATTCACCGAGCCTTGGCGGGGGGAAAGCGCGTCTTCTACACAACTCCTCTGAAAGCGCTGTCGAACCAGAAGCTCCGGGATTTTCGCGACGAGTTTGGAGCCGAGAACGTGGGACTCCTGACAGGAGACACCTCGATCAATCGGGAAGCTCCGATTTTGGTGATGACGACTGAAATTTTTCGTAACATGCTGTACGGCACGCCGATCGGTGAGGTAGGAACGTCGCTCACGGGCGTTGAAGCGGTGGTGCTAGATGAATGTCACTACATGAACGATCGCCAGCGCGGGACAGTATGGGAAGAATCGATTATTTACTGCCCGTCAGAAATTCAGCTTGTCGCGTTGTCTGCCACGGTTGCCAATAGCGACCAACTGACAGACTGGATCGATCACGTTCACGGACCGACTGAGCTAATTTACTCGGATTTTCGCCCCGTGCCGCTTGGGTTCTCGTTTTGCAATCCAAAAGGGCTATTTCCACTCTTAGATGACAGTGGAAAACGAATCAACCCAAGACTCAAACCCAAACGGAGCCAGTATCGCCCGAAAGGAGCGAACCCACGCGGCGCACCCCGACCGGAAGCGCCGAGTCTTGCCTTTACTCTGAGTCAACTGCGGGCAAAAGATATGCTGCCTGCTATTTACTTTATTTTTAGCCGTCGAGGCTGTGACAAAGCTGTAGAAGCGCTGGGCGACCTGTCGTTAGTGAACGATGGGGAAGCAGCTCGGCTCAAATCAAGAATTGATGAGTTTCTCGATCGCAACCCTGAAGCCGGACGAGCGGGACAAATCGAGCCTCTTTACCGAGGGATCGCGGCGCACCATGCCGGCATTCTTCCAGCGTGGAAGGGCTTAGTCGAAGAGCTGTTTCAGGACGGCCTGATCAAAGTTGTGTTTGCCACTGAGACGTTGGCAGCTGGGATCAACATGCCTGCTCGAACAACCGTGATTTCCAGCCTATCTAAACGAACCGACGCGGGACATCGATTACTCAATCCCTCCGAGTTTTTGCAAATGGCAGGACGCGCGGGACGACGCGGCATGGATAAACAGGGATATGTTGTGACCGTCCAAACTCCGTTTGAAGGCTCAAAAGAAGCGGCTTACCTCGCCACGTCTGGGGCCGATCCCCTCGTCAGCCAGTTCACACCTAGCTATGGTATGGTGCTAAATCTGCTGCAAACTCACACGATTGAGGAAGCGAAAGAACTGATTGAGCGCAGTTTCGGACAGTACTTATCGACGCTCTATCTGCGTCCCCAGCAAGAAGAAATCGATCGTTGTAAAAGCGAACTGGCCCAACAGCAAGCCGCGATCGCAGCCGTCGATTGGAAACTGCTGAACCAATACGAAAAACTGCAAGAGCGGCTCAAAGAAGAAAAGCGACTGCTCAAAACCTTGCAGAGTCAGGCAGACGAGATGCAGGCGTCAGAACTTGCGATCGCGCTGTCGTTCGCAGTGGCGGGAACCTTTCTCACGCTCAGAGGGGACGCCGTTCGTCTGCCTCAGCGTCTGCCTGCGGTGCTGGTCTCGAAGGTTCAGGGCGCGGGGCAGTTTCCCTATTTGATCTGTTTAGGACAGAACAATCGGTGGTATGTCGTTAGCGTGGGAGATGTCGCGCAACTCCACGGCGACGTACCTCGCCTTGCTGTGGTTGATGCCATCGAACCGCCATCTCAGCTAGTTCTTAAATCGGGTCATTCTTGCCGAGGAACCGAGCAAACCGAAGAGATTGTAGCTCAGATTGCCGACGTGTCTGGTTATAATGATGCGCCAGAAGTCTATGCCCAAGAGCAGCGCATGAAGGCCGTTCAAGCCCAAATCGAAGCCCATCCTGTCAATCGGTGGGGCGATCGCGCTCAAATTCTCAAACGTCAAAAGCGGATTCAAACCTTGCAAGTGGAAATTGACGATCGACAAGCTAAATTTGGACGCCAAACCCAACGTCATTGGGAAGAATTCCTAGCCTTGCTCGATATTCTGCAAAGCTTTGGTTGCCTCGATGACCTGAAACCAACGGCCCTTGGTCGAGCTACCGCTGCTATTCGGGGAGACAACGAACTCTGGCTTGGCTTGTCGCTCATGTCAGGCGAACTCGACCACCTCGATCCGCACCATCTCGCCACTGCCTGCGCGGCCCTCGTCACCGAAGTATCGCGCCCCGATAGCTGGACTCGATACGACATTTCAGAAGAAGTCCTTAGCGCTCTTAGTGAACTACGGGGCATTCGGAGACAGCTATTTCAACTTCAAAGACGGCATCAGGTCGCCCTACCAGTCTGGCTTGAAGACGAATTGATTGGATTAATCGAACAGTGGGCGCTCGGCATTGATTGGCTGGAGTTGTGCAGCAATACCAGCTTAGATGAAGGGGATATTGTCCGGATCTTACGCCGAACCTTGGATTTTCTATCGCAAATTCCCCACGTTCCTCATATCCCAGAGGCCCTAAGAACAAATGCAATCCGTGCGATTCAACTCCTCGATCGCTTCCCAGTTAACGAAGCCATCGAGTAAGCCAATCAGACTTCCCCCGGTGCCCTTGTTTCCTAAAGACCTCGGCTGATAATGGTTCTCTAGACTCAGGCTATCCCCTTCCTTACCATCAGCACTCTTAAGGAGCGTTTTAGATTTTCTTTAGATTCTCTGTAGAAACCCTGATTGATCCTCTCCTCTAATTGCCCATACTGAAGCAAGAATGCTGCTTCAGCTTTGTGCGCCTTAGCCGTGTAACCCAAAGTTCAGGTAAGTTCTACTTTAGTTAATCGCTTAATTATTTAATCATTTTTCGTTCAGTAATTTAGGTTTTTTCGCGCCGTGAATGACCTGGACTTGGAGCGACCCAAAATACTTGTCGTTGATGATCATCCCTCAAATCGCTTGGCGGCTGTGGCACTTCTCTCTGTTGAGGGATATGACGTAATTGAAGCAGAAAGCGGCGAGGCAGCTTTAGCGCAAGTCTCCGAAATTCAGCCCGACCTGATCCTGCTGGATGTGATGATGCCAGGGATGGACGGGTATGAAGTGTGCCGTCGCTTAAAGGGAGATGAGCATACAAGACTCACACCGATCGTGTTCATTACCGCTCTTGACGATCGCCGCGATCGCGTGCGCGGGATTGAAGCGGGCGGTGATGATTTTTTGACGAAACCGTTTGATCGATTAGAGCTTTCAGCGCGAGTCAAATCTCTGGTTCAGCAAAAGCGCTTGAATGAAGATCTTGATCATGCTGAACAAGTTTTATTCTCGATCGCTCGTACCGTTGAGAGCCGAGATCCAGATACGGGCGATCATTGTGAACGGCTAGTTCTTCAGGGCAAAGCGTTTGGAGAGTTTTTGGGTTTAGCGCGATCGCAGGTCCGAGATCTGATGTGGGGCGGCTATCTGCACGATATTGGCAAGGTCGGCATTCCTGATGCGGTGTTGCTGAAGCAAGGACGGCTGACGCCCGAAGAATGGCAAATTATGAAACAGCACGTTGTGATTGGAGAGCGAATTTGCCTACCGTTACGAACAATGCGTGGAGTTACGCCAATCATTCGCCACCATCATGAGCGTTGGAATGGGTCTGGCTACCCAGATGGACTGGTGGGTCATACTATTCCCTTTTTGGCGCAAGTCTTTCAACTGACCGATATTTATGATGCGTTGACGAATGAGCGCCCGTACAAAAAGGCATTTTCACCTCAAGATGCACTGGAAATAATTGCCGAGGAAGTGCAGCGCGGATGGCGCAATCCTGAGCTATTTGTGAGGTTTAGAGAGTTTGTTCAAGCGACAGAGATAGAGCACTCAAGCTTGACCCCAAACTGGTTTCAAAAGTATGTCCGGGCAGGACGCTAAAACTAGGCTAACGCGAGTTCACTGGCTGATTGGGTTCTTCAAACTTCCATTGCGAACACTTGATCAGCACTCAATCCAAACGATGAAACAATTTCAGACTCAAGGCGATCGCGTCCCCTCACGATCGTATCCTCATAAGCACCGTCTACCCACTTGCACACGGTAATTTGACGTTCCTCAGGGTCAACAATCCAATATTCTGCAATTCCCCTAGCCGCGTATTCCGTATGCTTGTGTCGGTAGTCACGGGTACGATTTGTTGAACCAGGCGAAACGACTTCAATGATTAGAGCGGGGGGCGGCATGTCGCGAGTAATCGTGGCGCGTTTTGTGCCCACAAGCGCCGCTTTCGATTCTTCAGTATGCACCATCAGGTCAGGCAAGCGACACCTAGCCCTGCGTCCGCTCACTTCGATTTCGAGGTCTTTGTGCCCAATCAAATAGAAAGGAAAGTGCCGCAACAACACACTGTAGAGAAATCGGGCTAGATTAGCGTTCTCTTCGGATGCTGGCGGCATCTCAACCAACTCTCCATCCACCAACTCATACTGAGTATCTGTGCCGTCGTCATAGGCGAGGTACTCTTCAAACGTCATTACCGTCGATCGCGGGGCAGTGTTAGTCATAACTCGATCGCGCTCGTGTGTAGTACAAAAAATTAGCGGGATCGTTCTTTTTCTAAATATTCAAACACGCTTTTATCTCCGATGTCTGGGGGAATTGGCTGAATGACTTTTCGGATCGCAAAGACTAAAAATAGGACAGCCCACCCACCTAGTAGCTGTTGTTCCCACTGCACTGGAAGCAACCCGCTTAGATGTCCCAATAGCAAAGCGGGGACAAGTGGGGTAAGAAATTTGGTTTCTAAACGATTAAAGCAAAATGCTTCTTTGAAGAAAATTCCGGTTAATGCGGCAAACGTGAATCCGACCCCGAGGAGCGCGATCGCATGATGGAACACGTACAGCGCAAGCGGTTCTGAACTCTGCACGGCAATTCCCAAAGACGCTATGCCACCAATTGCCCAAAATGCCTGCAATGCTCGATGTAGCGGAGCAAGATAGATGTGAATAGTGAATAAGCTAACGCCCAGCGCCACCCAGAAGAGCCAGTATAAAGCAGTGATCGCAGTTGGGGACGCATGGAGAAAGACAAGAAGAGTGGCAATTGCAAAACTTACCGCCGCCACCATTAGGCCACCCCGGTAGACCACGACACCTCTGCGATCGTGGTCATCTACTGTGAATTCTCCAAATTGCCCTTGATAAACAATAGGTTCAGCCGTTTGAGACACCATAGATTACGCTCTCAACTCTACAGCTTGATCCTACTGTACGGCGGCTTGACGTGCCTCATCTTCAAGAGCCTGGATTGCTAGCAACAATTCTTCTTCTTGCACTTCAAAATCGGCTTCAGCGATTTCTCCCATATCAAACGCCAACTGCAACGTTAGCAAGCGCTTACTCAGATTTTCCTGATCATCTAATTCAGCAGCGGCGCGTTCTTGAATTTGTTCAGCAATCCAAGCGAGTCCAGTAATCGGAGCGAAAAGGGCACGCAGAACCATAAGAGGGGGTGTAATTAAGTGAGTTGGTCGAGATGAGCGAAGTTATAGGGCGCGGTGAAGTCGTTGTAGCGAATTTTTAGCCGCGAGTCGAATTGATGATCTAAGGCTTCGACCTGTTGACTAAATTCGGCTTCTGCCTCCCAAGGAATGAGATAGGCCGCGTTGTAAATCATCATTTCGGTCAGTACCTCATTTTCGACCCGCGCGATCGCAAGGGGATTGAGGCTGTCTTGGAACGCTTGAATGATGGTTTGCTTGCGATCGCTCATCGCTTTCTCAATCGCTTGTCCAATCAGAACAATCTCATCCATGCTGAGCGATTTGCCGTCTGAGCGACTGCTCCGCACGCTTTCTAAGAAATCGCGCTTTTCCTTGAGGTTAGCGTCTTCTGCCATCAGTGCCTGAAGCTCAGCGTTGCTATCCCAGAAAAGTTTGATGCTCACCTCACGGTATCCTGACAGCTTCTCAAACAGATGCTCAAGGCTCTCACGATGCGGTGTAATGAGCTGCTCTGTCACGGTGTCCCAGGTTTCAATAGTCAAGCCAAACTGAAGCGGCAAGAGCGTTCGATGTCCCGCGTGCATTGCCTGCTCCAAGACTTTTTCATGTCCAAGCAAATTACGCCGACTGGCCAAATAGCGTTCTTGTTGGGCGGCTGAGTAGAGAAAGGCAAAGCGATCGATCACCTGCGTTTGCACAGGCTGGTGATCTAGCCCTTCAAGATCAAGAGCAGGGCCAGGGGCGGGGAAAATGCCGTAGAGATAGAGTCCGTAGGTCATGGGTTAGGTTGGGGCAAATGAAACAGAGTGTGAGCTGACTTCTAAATTGGCTTTGCCGTAAGAACTAGCTGGAGTTTTGCGTGAACTAGATCGAGCTGAGCGAGTCCTAAATCGATGTTGCCTTGAAGCACTACACCTGTGTTGAGCAAGCGATCGAGCAGTTCCAAAATGGACGGGCTAGATGAGGCTTTGCCAGGATAGTAGCTTCCAGCTTTAGGCAATAGAGTGCCCACTTCACCAAGATTGACGTTCAACTCGGCTGGGTCAATTTCAAAAAAATTGCAGAGATGAACGACTTGTTCTTCAAGCTTTTGTAGGCTTTCGGCAGCGCGATCGAGGTCATCGTCGTTTAAGCACCCTTCATCCATGCGACGAATCACTTGGGCTTCCATCAGTTGCCGAACGAGTTCAACTACGGTCAGCAGCAAGGGGGCTAAGCCTGCGTCAGGACGAGCTTTTGCGGGAGAGGGAGAAAGTTCAGAAGACACAATTAGGGGCTAATTAGGGGGTTGAAGATTACACCAAACAACAGATTTTGGCTAGGAGCGGGTTTTCTGTCCTTAATTCCTTCGACTAATCTCGGCGAAGCAGACAAAAGAACACTGGTTATAAGGTTTATAAGTCCTTTAGAAGCGATTCTAAGGAGCCGGATGTAGATTGAGGCAATTTCTGAACGGAGGCTTGACGAAGCGATTTTAGTTCTGCCTCTAACGCTTCAACTCGGTCTAGGAGACGTTGGTTAGTTTCATTCAGTTCTTTGGATTGAGCGCTAAAGTGCGGATTGTTTTCCCACCAGTTAATGCCGATTTCTTTCGCCTTATCGACCGAAGAAATCAGTAATCGGATGCGAATATTCAGTAGTTCTGTCGAAGCAACAGACACAGAAATATCCCCTGCGATCACAATGCCTTTGTCTAGGACTCGTTCTAGAACATCGGCTAAAGATGATCCTTGAGTGGCCGTTGCCATCGTTCCAGCCTCACGCCCTCCAGATGCTGAAGCTCTTGTGGGCATTACTGAACTCATACTTCAACCTCAGAACGAACGATGGCAAAAAACCTACGATCGCGGTGGATCACTTGACGGTTGCGTGTCATGGTACGCAGGACATCTAAAACTTGAGTACGAGACAGACCAAACTCGCTTTCTAAATCTGACAGCCCTGCTCCATCCATGTCAATCAGATACTGATAGATCCGGGATTCATAAAATGCTTCAAAAGCAATTCCTTCTAACTCCGTATCTACTTCCTCTTGAATTACAGGAATTTCTTTTAGTAATTCAACAAGCTGTTCGTTTAGCGTTAGCTCTATCGATGGTTCAGAACTAACAATTGGCGTATCATCTTCTATCTCTAATGTTTGCAAAATCGGCTCAGAATGAATTTCATTTTTTTCGATAGAAGTTTCTGCTTCTTCCGAAATGACATTGCTTTCAGCGTTTATTTCCTCTTGCTCAATCGATTCACTTGGTTTAAGCTGACCGAGTAATTGCAAGAGCAATTCTGTTGATTCCGTCAATGGCAATCCGGAGCGCGACAGCAATACATCTGAGCAAATTTCCCGGAAGTCTAAATTGTTGGGAGACACCGGAATATTATGTTCATGACACACTTTGGCAATCACGACACCAGAGCGCAACCCGGAAGCCATCACTCCCGATTCGGCACGAAAGGCTCGGACGAGTTGCACGATGAGAGAGGCACTGGCGCGATCGAGGGAGGTCTTCTGCCTCAAAATTTCTTGCTGAGTCAGTTCGTCTGGCTCTGGCATATTAATGGTGACTAGCCGATCCATCAGCGCATCTTGCGTACCATGCACGCCGCAATACTCTTCAGGATTAGAGGTTAGAATCGCCCGGAAGTCGGAATTGACGCGGACGTATTCCGTCTGATTGCTGGTTGGTGGCAGCACAAGCAGCTTTTCTTCGAGCGCTGAAAGCAGAACGTTATTTACTTCTGGACGCGATCGATTGAACTCGTCGTAAACCAGCGTAAATCCTTCTCGGCAGGCCATCGTCAACCGCGAATCAACCCAGTTATGCTTCAGTTCATCCTCGACCTTAACAACGCTATGGATAAAGTTATCCACTACTTTTTTGCGCGTGTAGCCTGCTTGTGAGCCAATCAAATCCGACGATCTCGACTCATCATCTCCATAGATCAGCATGATTGGACGAGTCAATAAATCGGCTAAATGCAATGCCAACGTCGTTTTACCTGTTCCAGCAGGGCCGCGCAGATGCACCGAAAAACCAGATTGAAGATAGCGCAACGCTCGAAGGGCGAGCCGCTCTACAGAGGGAGTACTGACGAACCGACGGGGGCTTGCACGGAGAACAGTAGTCACAGTGAGTAATTCCTAAAACAAACGACCTTAATAAACTTCTTCTGAAACGCAATACATGCGATCGCGCTGGGTAATCATGCCCTTTTGGATCAGCGATCGCAGTGCCTCAACGACCTGAAATCGACTCATACTAAGCGATGTCTCAAGCTCGGTCAGCCGCACGCTTTGCATGAGATCGATGTATTGAAAAATTCGCTCTTCTTGCAGCCGCTCTTCTGAAACAGCAGGGGCAGGCTGTATGGGAGCGGGCTTAGCAGCACTCGGCTGAATTTGCTCGGCACTTTGTTTTTCATTCCCTACACGGACATCTGCTCTTTCTGAAGATTCGATGCTTGGGAGCGCAGGTTGCTCCTGTTCGGCAACGTCGGCCAACTCTTGATTAAGCTGAATTCGGGTTGCAATTCGCTGTTGATGTGCTGCTTCTAACAGTAAAGAAGTTTCAGTTTGGGACGTTTGAATATCGGCTCGAATCTTTTGGCGAAGAAGGGTTGATGCTTGATCTAAAGCCGCTCGAAATGCCGCTAAATCGTACGCTAACTGCTGCGCCATTAGTTCGCGGTTGGCGTGAGTGACCGCTAAAAATTCTGACGTTTCTGATCGGAGTTGAATGACGAAGGCCGTGAGTTGCTGAGCGCCTTCTTGGGCTTGAACCTGTCTGCGATCGCGGGCTTGACGTAAAAATGTTTGAGTCTGATGATGCAACTCAGTGCGATCGCGTTGACGCTCCTGACGGCAAACCGTGCCGTTTCTCATTAAACTATCTCGAAACAGACTGAGATCGCAGCGAAGCTCAGAGGCGGTTTCTTGACGATAGGTTTGAATATTTTCTAACGTTGAAGCGACCTGTTGACGGCGTTGGATGATGTGTTGTTGCCGTTGTTGCCGCAAGTGTTGCCAGGATGTTTTTAAAGCCATTGTAACTAGCAGACTTCCTATCTACGTTTTGAAAAGGTTGAAGGAAAAAACTGGGGAATTGACTTCCCCAGTTTCAAGGTTTAGGCAGAAGGAACAGCCGCTTGAGAGGTTAAACCGACCGCTTCTGCATACTTCAAGTAAGTCTCAACCGAGGCAATCACGACACGAGCTTCGATCGCCAGCAGTTCGATACCAACCAACGAAACACGAACCCAAGCATCGATCACGATGCCTTTGTCGAGAATGCGATCGACAACTTCTGCCAAGCTAGAAGAAGAGTTTACTTTTTCAACAGCCATGGTGTTATTCCTTAAACAGTTTGGTTAATGGGTTACCGAATAGGGACGTTAGACTTGCTTCAGATTCGGCTTCCGTAGTTAATAAAGTGGACAGGTTGGAACAGAGACTTTCTAGCGTAAACACGGAACCTACACGTTGGGTCTTGAGAGAAGGTCGCAGATTTACGGACCTGAATGTTAGGTAGCCTGAAATTCGCATGAGCGATGCTGTCAGTCTTTGATTGATAGATGTAGATGACCCGCCGCAGGCCTCTTTCGTCGTGCAGCGGGTCAGTAATCTCTCTCAATCCTTCACTTGATAAAGTACTACCCTTGAACCCGACGCTCAAATTCTTCACGAGTAGTTTCGATCAGCAAAATTGCCTCCTGATGAACAGCAGGATAGTCTTGCTTAAGCCAAGCAATCAGCCGCGACAGTTGAGCATTTCTCAGTTCTAAATCCGTCTGAAAAATTGCGGCGGTTGCCATGTGCTTAGCATATTCAACCGGATGACCTTGAGCGAGAAACGCAGCCGTCAATGCAGCGAGAGCTTGTTGACGAACGAGATCGGTATTGGCTTGAGAGAACATAGGAATTGGGGAATAAGGGTTAGGGATTAGCTGGATGAGCGCTGGCTTTGCAGCGCTTGATGGGCGAGGGTAAAGTCATCCACGGTGATGTAGATTGTGGAGAGATCGTGTCCTTGATCGCGGTAGCGACGGACGGCTTGCAGTGCTGCTTGGTTGCTGAGAAGAGCCAGATCTGCACCATTCCAGCCTTCGGTTTGGGATGCCCAGACGAAGAGATCAACGTCATGCAAAGGGCGATCGCGGTTATGCACTCGCAAAATATCGAGGCGGCTCTGCTCATTGGGTAGGTCTACTTCCAGTTTCAGGTCTAACCGTCCTGCTCTTAACAACGCAGGATCGATCGCATCTGGGCGGTTAGTCGCGGCAATTAGAAGGACGTTGGTGCAGTCTTCTAGTCCGTCGAGTTCGGTGAGCAATTGACCGACCACGCGATCACTCACACCCGAATCTCCATTAAATTTCCCGCGCACTGGCGCTAGGGTATCAATCTCATCGATGAAGACGACACAGGGAGAGGCTTGACGGGCTTTTGCAAACAACTCGCGAACTTCCTGTTCTGCTGCGCCCACCCAACGGCTCATTAATTCAGAACCATTTACCGCAATGAAATTAGCTCGCGCTTGGGAGGCAACCGCTTTTGCTAAAAGCGTTTTTCCCGTTCCGGGCAATCCCCAAAGGAGAATGCCACGGGGCGCTTTTGCCCCCGTTTGTTTGTAGAGTTCGGGATACAACAGTGCGCCTTCTACCGCTTCTTGTAAGGTGCGCTTGATCTCTTCTAAGCCGCCAATTTGATCCCAATCCACAGTTGGAGATTCCACTTCGACAGAGCGCAAGACAGATGGCTTCACTTCTTTGAGCGCCTGTAGAAAGTCAGATTGCTCTAGGGTCATCGCGTCTGGCAGTGGCTCAGTTAGAGAAGGAACTTGGCGACGCAGAGCAGCATAGGCAGCTTTTTGACAAACCGCTTTGAGATCTGCGCCGACCATGCCGACGCTAAGATCTGCGATCGCATCCAACTGCACACTCTGAGCTAATGGCATCGCCCGAGTCAGAATCGTTAGAATTTCTAATCGTCCTGCGCGATCGGGGACGCGATATTGCACTTCGCGATCAAACCGTCCGGGACGGCGCAACGCTGGATCGAGATGATCCGGGCGATTCGTCGCTGCGAGCACAATTACGCCCGTCGATTGGGCGAACCCATCCATCAAGGTCAGCAGTTGAGCGACGACCCGTTTTTCGACTTCGCCCTCGACTTTGGAGCGATCGGGAGCGAGGCTATCAATTTCGTCGATAAATATAATACAGGGAGCCGCTTTTGCCGCCTTTTCGAACACATTGCGCAGACGGGTTTCAGCTTCCCCGTAGTACTTGCCCATAATTTCGGGGCCTGCGATCGCAATGTAATTCACGCCTAATTCTTGGGAGAGCGATCGCGCGGTCAAGGTCTTTCCGGTTCCGGGAGGTCCCATCAACAGTACGCCTCGAACGGGTTCTAATCCGAGTTTTGCTAGTAAATCAGGACGCTTTAACGGAAGTTCGACCAGTTCTCGCAATTCCCTCAACACATCGCCTAGTCCGCCCAAATCCTTTAAAGAAGCAGTTGCATTGTCTTTAGGCGGAGGCGTAACGATTGGATCGGATTCAGAACTGCCAGAATGGGGGGTTCCTCGACCGACCCCGACTCCGTTAGGAATGCTGCCTTGACGTGGAATACTACTGAGACTGCGGCTATTGATTTGAATATTCGCCTTCAGGTCGCCCTTCTCAGCCTTTTCTTCTAAAGCTTTCGCCAGTTCTATCAGTTGCTCAAAGCCTTTAAATAATTCACTCATTGCCTTACCACAGAGGGTGCGTTGGTGTAGCCTCTTCGCGAGATGGGGAAGACTACATCCAGCAGTGTGCCCAAAGGCGAAGTTCTGAAACAGGGATACCTGGGGTAATGGGCTTTGCAGGCAGAACGCGCCTGACGGCAACGCTAACGCAAGGAGGGATGAGACCATGAGGAATGAACGATTTGAGACGGTGGATTGCGCTGTGAAGCCGTTGGATGCGCTGCAATTGGCCATGTTTAGTGGTAAAGGTGGAGTGGGTAAAACGACGATCGCGTGTGGGTTCGCGCGGCATTGGGCGCAGCAATTTCCTACTGAACGCATTCTGCTGCTTTCAACCGATCCGGCTCATTCAATTGGCGATGTTTTGCAAGTCGAGGTGAGCAACACGGCTCGCACGCTTGAGGATTTGCCGAATTTGTTCATTAGAGCGATCGCGGCAGCAGACCTTTTGCAGGACTTTAAAGCAAAGTATGGCTCAATTCTAGAGTTGCTGGTTGAGCGGGGCAGCTTTGTTGAGAAAGGAGATTTATCGCCCGTTTGGGATTTGAGTTGGCCCGGACTCGATGAACTAATGGGCGTGCTAGAGATTCAGCGTTTGCTAAGAGAAAATGTCGTCGATCGCATTGTGGTTGATATGGCTCCAAGTGGTCATACGCTGGCGCTTTTTGGTCTGATGGATTTTTTGGACGAATTTCTGTCTGCGCTAGAACTGTTTCAACAAAAGCATCAAGTGATTAGCCAGTCTTTTAGAGGTCGCTACACCCCGGATGAGGTTGATCACTTTTTGCTGGAGATGAAGTCTGATTTAGGCGACGGTCGGCAATTATTGCAAGACGAGACAAGAACAGCGTGTCTCGTGGTGGCGATCGCGGAGTGGATGAGTCTGCTCGAAACCCAACGCTTTCTCAGCGCGCTCAACGTCCTCAACATTCCAGTTGGCGGACTTTTAATCAACCAAGTTTCAGATAACTCAAGCGATACAGATATCTACAGCGACCAACAGAAGCTGATTGAAAAATTTCTAGAATTCACTGTTCCTGCTACGTTGCTTGTTCCTCAACAGGCTCAAGAACCGATTGGCAAGGAAGCGCTCGATCGGGTGATGAGTCAAATTCAAGTGGCTCACGCTCAACGGGTCTCTATCGAAGTTCAAACTCGCCTACCAGAAGCGATTCCGCCGGGATTCAGCGATTTTATCTTAGAAGGACGGAAGCTGATTTTGACGGGTGGAAAGGGAGGCGTGGGTAAAACGACCGTAGCGGCTGCGATCGCGCTTGGTATGGCACAACGACACCCTGATAAAAAGATTCGCGTCATCTCGATTGATCCGGCTCACTCCTTAGGCGATGCGTTGGGAACGCATCTTGAACATAACGCCACTGACATCACCGCCAATCTCAGTGGTCAAGAAATGGACGCGAAGCAAGTCCTCGATCAGTTTCGAGAAGACTATTTGTGGGAGCTTGCCGAGATGATGAGCGGCGAATCAAATACTGCCGACACAACGTTACGAGTTGCTTATAGCCCGGAAGCATGGCGCAGAATTGTCTCTCAATCCTTACCCGGAATTGATGAAATGCTGTCGCTGATCGCAGTGATGGAACTGCTTGAATCGGGATCGCAAGACCTCGTAATTTTAGATACTGCTCCAACGGGTCATCTGCTGCGCTTTCTGGAGATGCCCACTGCATTAGGCGATTGGTTGGCTTGGATTTTCAAGCTTTGGATTAAATACCAAAATGTTTTAGGACGAACCGAACTGATGGGGCGCTTAAGAACATTGCGACAGCGCGTGATGCAGGCTCAGAAGAAATTACAAGACCCACAATATACAGAATTTATCGGCGTTTGTCAGGCGCGATCAGCGATTTTGGCAGAAACACAACGATTAACCGAATCATTGAAAGGGATGGGTATTTCTCAGCGCTACATTGTGAATAATCGATTCGAGCCAGAACACGCATTCGATCCTCAGCTTTTTCCTCAACAGACCGTCGTCAGTCTGCCCATGCTGCCAAGAGCGATCAGCGGAATGCATCATATTAAAGGAAACACGCCCTTCAGCCAAATCGCGATCGCAGCGTCCTTACTTTTCCAAAATGAGGATGTTCAAAATGAGGATGGAAAAATTGACTAGAGACGGCAAAAAACACTCGACTTGCGAGAGAGTTTTCATGAGCGGGGTATATCGCATCATGGCAACAATGCAATTAACAATGCAATCGAGGATACATCTATGCCCACCCTCAGCTACACACTCATCCTGCCCTGCGTTTTGGTCGCGATGATTAGCGTCATGTTCGAGATCAGAAATGCCCTCGACGAATTTGATCTTGAGCGGTTTGTGCTGTGGGTTGGGGTTGCATCTGCCATCTCTGCTTTGCCCACGATGCTGTGAAGGCGTTTTAAGGAAAGGGTTTAACTCCAAGCCTGACATCTGCTATGGCTGTATTGCACTTTGCGCTAATCACTGAATTTCCAGACGCATCCTGCAACAAAGTTAGTGCAGACGTGCGCCACAATCGGCACTAGTAGGTTTCCCGTCCAAACGGCGCTATAGCCTAGCGCAATGCCAATGATGGTTGCCCAAACGATGTATGCCCATTGTTTCAGACCATTCATGTGCAGCACGCCAAAGCACAAGCTTGAAATTAGAATGCCTTCGAGGTTCAACCCAAACTCGGGCAGCATGACGCCTCGAAAAATCAGTTCTTCACTCAGTCCGGGCAGTAAGCCAAGCCAAATCAGATCGGGAAATAGGAGCGGCTTGAGAATTAACTCTAGATAGTAATCTGCACTGCGACGATAAGCACCCCAAATGCGATAGGTAATAGAACTTGCAACAGTAATGGCTAAACCAAGGGCAATACCTTGAAGAACGGCTTCAAAAGAAAATTTAACGGGGATTAAGGTAACAGAGCCAAAGTAAATCCATGCTTTGGCAATAAATAATAAAACAACTGCCGTGACACCCATTGCAATGAGAACTTGCAGTCGGGTCAGAGGCTCTGCTTCGGGCGTGTCAGAATTTTGTTCAGCCACGAGAATTTAATATTAAGGGGGAACGAGCCTCACAGTATAGCTTAAGAGTCAGAAAGGCTATAGGGCAGGAATACAGGTTTCGATTTGATTCCCTTATCTCTGTACCAATCTTTTCAAGACTTATTTATTCTCAGGTCACTTAACCTCGCAGTGCTTTCAGTCCAAGGTTTGAAAACAACTGGCTTGCAACAGCCCACGATACCAATCTTCATTCTCCTGTCTTTACCCTTGTGTTGAGTTAGGCAACATCATCGCCATTGCTTTTTCAAGTGCTTTTGGATCTCCGAGTAGCTGTGCCGCCATCTCCTTGGCTTGTTCTCCAGGATAAATATCCTCAACTCCGTCGATCACGGCTTGCAAAGCTTCCTGTGCGACAACTTCTGGCGAAACTTTAGGCGGAGGAAAGTTTTTGCTGACTTCAGTATCTACTGTTCCAGGCATCACACCCGTAACCAGTGTACCTTGTGCTGCTAATTCAGCCCGAATGCCTTGTGTCATCAAGAGTGCTGCTGCTTTGGAAGCACTATAGGAAGCATTCATGGGAAGATTAACTTTCCCTAAAATACTCAGCATATTGACGATCGCGCCTCCACCGTTTGCTTTCAAGACGGGAGCAAAGGCACGGCACATTGTCAGGGTGCCAAAATAATTGACCTCGATTTCTGCTCTCGCACTGGAAAGGTCAGTGGCAGAAATGAATCCTTTGAGAAGCCCAATTCCAGCATTATTAATCAACAGATTAACGTCTTTGCACTCGCTAGCAGCAGCACTTACGGATTGCTCATCGGTAATATCCAGCGAAATCGGGATAATTCGTTGTGAGTCAATTGCTGCTAGGTTAGCAAGAGCGTTTGGATTTCTGGCACCTGCATAGATCCGAGAGACGCCTGCCGCTCGTAGCGCCTCAACATAGTACTTGCCGATCCCGCCATTTGCTCCTGTAACTAATGCAATTGCACCTTCAATCTGCATTCTGGGTTTCCTTCGTTGTGACTACACGTTTACAGTAGGATAGGCTTCCGCTTTCTTTTTGGGAAGTACTTACTTTTTTGTAAGTCTGGTGAGTTGACGAGGAGGAAAGACAAGTGGCAGTCGAGCACCCTGAAGGCACCGTGTTCGTGCAAACTACACTAAAGGTTTTGGGTGGCAAATGGAAACTCTTGATTTTATGGCATTTGAAAGATGGAGCAAAACGTTTTAGTGAACTTAAACGCTTAATTCCTGAGATTACTGAGAAGATGCTGATACAACAGCTTCGAGAACTGGAGAAAGATGAAATCGTTAATCGAAACGTTCAATCAGACATACCTCCAAGAGTTGAGTACTCATTCACAGCTTATGGAAGAAGTATTATTCCCGTGTTGGAACCTCTCTGTAGCTGGGGGCAGGAGCATCTGAAACGGACAGAATGTTGATATATAACGAGTTAGCTAGTCGCTTTTTAGAAAACGATCGGTGTCATTGACATCAACCATCCACCTTGACAGACTCAAGTACTATCCCAACAGATAGCTGAGGCGGCACAACTCTCTTTTATCACTCTAGGTTTGGCGATCGCTCTGACATTGCCCACGCTTTGATTGCTGCACTCAGTTTTTGATGCGATTGCTGAGAGCTTGTGAAGCATTTTCTTTGAAGTTTGCCCCTTCTGTGGTGAGAGCAGCCAAAGGCGAGATCGTAGAGGCGATCGCAGATGGATTGACGCCCGCGCGATCGCACATCATCACGCCGATCGCTTCTAAATAAGAATTCACAATTGTGGCATTGATGCCGAGAGCTTCGGGCGGAACCTGCATTTTTGTCAGATTCTCTCGCACAGCAATGATTCGAGTGTTAGATCCATTGAGGCTGATCACGGCACTGCCGCCACAGGCTGATTCTGGAACCACGATCGCATCGATTTCATTTGCCCAAATATCGTGACGATCAGGATTGCCCGTCACAAACTGAGGCGCACGGCTCAAGCCGACTAAAACACACGGCAAGAAGGTATAGCCTAATTCTTCAGCGGCTGACTTGGGTGACAAATGGGGGTCGAGCGGCAACGGTGAAAGGGCAGGTGCATGAGCGCAGGGGACGTGAAAGGTTCGCACAATGAGATGGCTGATCACGGCTTCGGCCCCAGCTAACGGATCGACGCCTTGACCATGACGATAATCTTGCAAAGCGTCGCTGCTCGTATCATCTGGAAACCGTGCCACAACTGCGATCGCGTCTGCTCCCGCATGATGGATTAACTGATCTGCCGCTCGCAGCAAACTATCGGGATGCTGAATCGTTCCCCAGGTTGCCCCGGATATGGCGGTTCTAAGCTCAACATTGAGCGGCTGATCGCTCACTACATAGTCGGTCAGGGTTAACCCTAATGTTGCTCTCGCCGCGTCTGCAACTTGTAGATGGCGCACTCTCAAGTCAGGCTCAATTCCTTGATCGAACACGATGCCAATTCGATTTTGACGAACCGGACGTAAGCCCCAGCGTCCCGCCGCGACCTGATCGAGTCCAAACCCTTCTACATAGACGGCGTTGGGTAGGTTCCAGTAAAGCTGTGCGCCGTTGAGTACGTTTGGATGAGTAATCAGGCGATCGCACGTTGACGCGATCGCTTTTGCAAGCGGTAAAGCATCGCCCGCATATCCACCAATGGACGCGCCAATGCCAGTAGGAACGATCAGAGCAACAGTATAGGGATTAGTCACGAGTTACAACCGCTTCAACTTTGGCAATTTGATCTGCATCAACGTCTGTGATTGCCCATCGTAACGGCTCTCCGTATATTCGCAACTCTGATTCGATCGCTCTGTTTAAGTCAGTTGCAACAGTTTTAAGATCAATTTCTGCGGTGATCAAGTGAGTTGTCATGGACAGTGCAATCCCGGTTAACCCTGTCCAAACTGGAGTTGATACACGGTGTCTTCTTGATTCGTTTCGAGTTTGATCGGCGATCGCGGATACGCTACACAAAGCAACGCATATCCTTTCTCCTGCAAATCCGCGCTGACGCCCATCCCATCAGATTGATCGACTGTTCCTTCTAAAAGCAGTGCGGCACAGGTCGTGCAGACGCCTGCTGTACAAGAACTCGGCAAATTCAAGCCGTGATCTTCGTTGGCAACCTCTAAAATGGTGCGATCGTCTGGAACTTCAATCGTGTGGGTTTGCCCCTTATGTAAAATCTCGACGGTGTAAGTATTCGTCATCTTAAACAGTACTGCGCGTGTATTCCCAAGACTCATTGTAGGACGACTTGAGAAGATGTTTCGTTGATCTTGCAGGAGTGTCGATCGCTCATCGAACTCTATTGCTGCACGCGGAAACTCTATTGAAGGAATGGCGAACTCAAGTGTTGTATCGGAGAACTCCATTACTGCAAGCGGGAACTTCGTTGAAGAAATTACGAACCTAAGTGTTGTATCTGGAAACTCTATTGGAGGAAGTGAGATCACAGCATCTTTAAACTATCGAAAAGGAATAGCTAAAAGGAAGCCTTAGCGGTTGTTTAACTAGAGATCTGCTGTTGATCCCGCTACAGTGAGATGAACAAACTGGGAGTCGGGCAGGATATGAGTCGAGCGTTAAGCCTCAAGAAGCTCTTGAAACGTTACTTCGCTTTAGGATTATCGATTTTAATTGCAGGGGCAATTGTGATTAGCGCCGGGCACAACTTCAAAGGAACCGCATCCAACGCTCAAGCAACGCCTCCCGATCCGATCGATCCATTGACCGATGTGCAAGCCCTAGTGAGTTTAGGTGCGCGAGTAGCAGGAACGTTGGCAACTGAGAAGGCGAGTCAATATCTGATCGACCAGTATCACAAAGCAGGGTATGAAACGGACATTCAGACGTTCACGTATCCTAAATTTAGGGATCTAGGCTCAAGTTTAGAGATTGGCGGTCAGGCTCTAGAAGGATGGGCCTACAACGGCTCGATTGCAGGCCAAATCAGTGGGCGATTGGTTGCTATTCCAAACAATGGACAGCCGAATGATTTTGCTAGCGTTCCGGTCAAAGGCGCGATCGCAATTGCCCGTCGCGGCGGCATGACGTTTTCTGAGAAAGTCAAACATGCGGCGGACGCAGGCGCGATCGCAATCGTGATCGTCAATAATGAACTCAAGAACGTGCACGGCACACTGACGAGCGAACCCGCCATTCCGGTGTTAGGACTGTCTGGAGCCGCAGGAGATCCGCTGATAGAACGCGCTCGAACCGCAGCCCAGAGCGCGACCTTAACCGTCAATACTCAGAAAGATGCCGTGGCGCGGAACGTCATTGCTCATTTACCTGGCGTCACACAACCCAAATTGATTTTAGGCGCACACTATGACTCGGTTCCCGGCTCACCAGGAGCGAATGATAACGCTTCAGGAACGGCAGTTGTGTTAGCGATCGCGCGCCAACTTTCGCCATCCTTTGGACATAGCCAATCGTCGCTCTCACGCCAAATCTGGTTTATCGCCTTTGATGGGGAAGAAGACGGACTGCAAGGATCGCAGGCCTTTGTCAATCGAGCGACTCCTCAGTTTCTCTCAAACCTGAAAGGAATGCTCAACTTTGATATGGTTGCTGTGAATCCAACCCTACAAATGGACGGATCGTTATCGTTGAAATCATTTACCAAAGTCGATGAGACGATGATGAAGAATCCTGCCCTCCGTCTTGGCAGCAGCGACCATGCTTCCTTTAAGTCACAGAATGTTCCGGTGCTGTTCTTCAATCGAGGCTATGAACCGAACTATCATAGTCCCAACGATAAAACCATTACGCTAAAGCTTTTGAGAGAAACCGAGGACGCCGCTTTGCAGTCCATCAAGCAAATTTTGAAATGAATTCCTGTGACGATGCAGCAGATATTGATAGTGAATGCAACGGATGAAGACTCATTCTGAAGTCAGGTTCTAAAGTTAGGCGTTCTGGTTCCTGAGACTTCCTGCAACAAGGGTGGAAACAGCTTTGCGGTTTAAACATTTTCTGGATCAATATTCAACCCTCGAAGTTTCGCGGCGAGTCGCTCCGCCCGTTGAGCTTCTTGCTCGGCACGTCGCTCTGCGGCTAAGCGCTGTTGCTGCTCAGATAAAGCGGCTTCTTCGGGAGTTGGAACTAACTCACCTGTCGGCGCGAAAAACCGAAGCTTACCTTGATGTACTCCCAGAAAGAGTTGCAGTTGCTCACTCCACAATTGACCTTGAGAACTTGGCTGAATCGGTTGATAACCACTCCGGTTGAGAGAAAACCCTGCAAATTCAAACGTTTCTGGATCAAACCAGAAATACTCAAGCGTTCGGAAGGTATTTTGATACAACTTCTTCTTGGTCGTTCGATCAACTTCTGCGGTTGATTCTGACAGAATCTCGACAATCACATCTGGGTATCTGCCGTCTTCTTCCCAAACCGTCCAACTTTTACGCGATCGCGGCTCAATGCCTTGCACGACAAAGAAATCAGGTCCTCGAAAGTCGCGAGTTTTAATTCGCTTCTGACTGTAATAAACGGTGAGGTTTCCCCCGACAAAGTAATCAGTGCGATCGCGCCATAACCACTCTAGGCAGCTAATCAGCAAGACCATTTGCCGAAGATGCAAGTCGGATTCCATTTCGGGTTCATCGCTATAGAGATCGCACGGCGGCAGAGGCGGAATGTCTTCAACGTCTTGATCGGACTCGGCATCAGTGATGAGATTTGATTGAGGAGTCATAAGGTTTCTCCGAGCGTTTAGCACGTCAGACTGTTTTCATCATAACGACAGGGCGATTTCGTTAAAGTCGAAAAAAACCGCCCTCATAGTTAACAAATCCTCCCTCTGCAAATCCGAGCCAATACAACATGTGAATCATTTTGGTCACGCCGTCGCGAGGTGCGATCGCTAATATTCGGGTTCTTTCACGCGGTGTGCGACGAGTCGTATCGAGGGCAGCGGAACTGAGTTCGACATCAGATGACTTAGAGTCGTCACTGACGTACAACAACTGAGGTTCCAATCTTTGCCCAATTGAATAACCACTGTGCATGATCTGGAGCAACATTCACACAACCATGACTGACAGGAGTACCAAAACTGCGATGCCAGTAAGCCCCGTGAATCGCGTAGCCTCCTGAGTAATACATGGTGTAGGGCACATCTGGAATGTCATAGTCATCGCCCTGCATTCGAGCAATTCGATGTTTCGATTGAATCTCGAAACTACCTACAGGCGTCGAAGTCGCTGCTTTCCCCGTAGAGACAATTACCGCATGAACCATTGTCTTCCCTTCCCAAGCTATGAGCCGCTGAGTAGAGAGCCGAATTTCAATCCAACGCTGATTTGATTGTTTTAACGCCGCAATATTACTTGTAGTCGAATTCGCGGACAGGGCAGAGCTTGGAGCGATCGTAGGTTCTAAAATCGTAAAACTCAGCACTAAAGTCATTAAGAGCGATCGGTTCCGCCAAGCTCTAAACAGCCGAGCAGGGCGCAAAAACGTTGTGAGGACTGCCATATGTCCCCTCCTAATATATATTTCAGAATTTTCAATACGTAGAAAACGGGTAGTGCAGCCCTATCGATCAAGTTCTTTAAGATCGCAGTAGTGATATCGCAGCCATTGTGGAGAGACGATCTTGTGTATCACTACAAGTTTCTGCATCAATATTCCAGAATCTCAAAATCAAGCTAATCAGATTCAGCTAAGCGATGCATCTGAAATGATGCTAAGGCGCAAACATCTCTGGCTCAAAGATTCATTTGGGCTTCTCCTAAGGGTTGAGGCGAGAAGAAAGCCCAAAGATCTAGCCATCCGGAAGATTCGAGAACGCAAGATATCAACAATTCAAGACATTTGCTGCTAAAAATTTCGGGCGACTAGTTGACAAGATTTCGTGGAGATTGACCACATTGCCGATTACCGCGATTGCAGGAGCCGCGAACTCTGCCGCTTCCATTTGCTCAACAATCGTCGCCAACGTGCCAATCAACTGTTCCTGTTCAGGACGAGTGCCCCAGCGCACGAGCGCGATCGGTGTGTCTAACCCCAATCCTGCGCTCTCCAATTGTTCGATGATGTAAGGCAAGTTGTGAATGCCCATGTAGATCACAATCGTTTCAGATCCACGCGCGATCGCACTCCAATTTACCGCTGGACGATATTTTCCGGCTTCTTCGTGACCCGTCACAAATGTCACCGACGAACTATACGCCCGATGAGTCAGCGGAATTCCAGCATAAGCAGGAGCCGCAATTCCAGACGTAATTCCCGGAACAACTTCGACTGGAACCCCAGCGCTGATGAGATCCTGCATCTCCTCGCCGCCCCGCCCAAAGATAAACGGATCACCACCTTTAAGCCGAACCACGATCGCGGCAGTTTGCGCCTTATCAATCAAAACTTGGTTAATTTCGTCTTGCGCCATCGAGTGGCGTCCACGTCGTTTTCCAGCATCAATCCGCTCAGCAGTTGGATTGATCATGGCCAAAATTGGCGCACTCACTAGCGCGTCGTACACTACCACATCCGCACACTCTAACAAAGCTTTTCCTTTGAGGGTAAATAAGCCAGGATCACCTGGTCCCGCCCCCACGAGGTAAACCTTTCCAATACAAGAATCTAAGGTCATTAGTCTAGCGTCAGCGGTGTTCATGCAGGCAAATATGAGAATGTAGCCTTGTGCTTAGCCTAAACAATCAATTGATTAAAAAATGCAGTCTCAAATACCGATTATCAAAGTGAAAAGTGCGTTCTTGTCCGGTTTAGCGTTCACCAAAACTCAAATCATCAGGACTCAAATCAGAGTGGAACGCACATCATCAAATTCATCACGACATCGGCTAATTCGTCGCTTTCATCTAAGGGATCTGCGAGGCGAAGCTCGACCGTTGGCAACTGCTGAGACAGTTGGTTGACCGACTGCGCGATCGCATCAGTAATACCGCCCGAAAACAGAAAATACGGCACAATTTCAATTGTCTGAAATCCTTGTCTTGTTAACTCTTGCACCCGCAGGGCTAAGCTTGGCGCGACAGACCAATACGCGGGCAGCATTCCCAATTGATGCGCTAACGCTTCGACCGGAAGGTTGCCTTCCGCACGACGACTGCCATGAGAGAGCAAGATTTGAGCCTCTGCTCCTGACGATCGACGCGAAACTAGGGGTTTTAACCCAGAGTGACTGCCAAGATGGGAGATCAGCGTCAGTTTAGCCGTTGCCAAGGGTCGAGCTTTCTCAACTTCTTGAGGAATGTCTTCCATCACATGTACGCCAGGAAGCAAGAAGAGCGGCACAATTTGAATTTCTGAGATGCCCTGCTCGGATGCCTGTTGACTAAAGTTTTGAATTTGTTTGTGAAGCGGTGAGGGAGCGCATTCCAAAGCGGCTGTGCCAATCAGGGCGCGAGACTTCTGACCAATTCGGTGAGCGAGCCGAGCGATCGCTAGCTGAGGGCGCACGTCGCGGCTACCATGAGTTACTAACAGATAGGCAATTGGCGCAGGGCGCAACTCTGAAGGAACTGACATAGCTCAACCCGCTAACGTGTAACGCTATGTAAATTCTAAACGGCTCATGCTAAAACTGATCGGTATTTAGCTAGATATTTATCTTGCGATTCCTTTGGAGTTGCGCCTTACGCTAATCGCAACGATTTCTACGCCATTTTATTCTTCATGGACTGATCGATGAAGTGCAGGTATTTCTTTAAGTTCATTCTAATTCTTTCGGTTGTCTTTCTGCTTCCCTGCACGGCCTTGGCGAATGCGCCTGCTCCCCCGCCCTACATTTGGTTCACCTTTTTAGATCGCGCTGAGGTGGAAGGAATGCAATTTGTGGGGTGTCAAACGGCGCTATGCGAAAAACCAACGCTCTTGATGCAACACGGAACCTGTTCTCGATCGAGTTGTCTCACCACTCAACCCGTTCTCAAAGCCCCGCATCGATTTGAATGTGCAGAACATACCTGTTTGTACAAAGGAGTATCGCTCAGTGACCCACCCTTAGCGCCCTATCTTAAGCTGGTAGGCCAGTTTCAGAATCGGGCGCGATCGAGCCAAGCCTTCATCACCGATTTCCGCAGCCCGATCGCAGGTTATGCCGACCGTCATCTCCTGGTTAAAACCCTCGACGAAGAGCTGGTTGTGCTCCCCGATCGGCAAGCGATGAAGCCGAGCCGATGGGAAGTGTTTGGCAGAGCGTTAGCAATCACAGAAATCAGCGAATTAGCGATCCTTTGGAGCTTGGCAACGCCAATCGCGGCTGTCTTCTTTGGCTGGAGGAAATGTACCAGAGAATTCACCACTCGGATGCTGACCGCCGTGGCGCTGGTCAATCTCTTCACTTTTCCGGTGGTATGGTTTTTCTTTCCATCGCTCCAACCGTTTCAATATTTAGCCACTCGCGTCTTTGGAGCAACGAGTCTGATCATTGCGATCGCATTTAGCGTTGCCCTGATCCGGTTAAAGACCATTAACCCCAAAACGCTGATCAGAATCTTTACGATTTGGCTGATCTCATCACCGCTTGTCATCGCGATGGCAGGAGTGATTGCCTTTTGGGTCAGCTATGGCGAATCGTTTCCATCGAGTGCGGGAATTCCGAGTTGGCTCACTCTGCCCGCTTCTGAAGTGTTTGCTATTGTCACCGAAGCGTGGTTACTGCTGCGCCTCAGTCAGCATCATCTCTCGCTCGCTCAGGCTAGTTTAATCAGCGTCTTGATGAACGGTGTCAGCTTTGGATTGGGAATAGCGTTCTTGCCCGCTTTGCGTTGAGCAATACCGAATTTATACCTGATCGCTCTTTAGTACTCCTGCCGTAGCTAGCCAATGAGCGTCTTTCTACCCAAGAGTCTGAACATGATCGCGCGATCGCTACCCAATCGATCGCACTGGCTGGGCTATGGTATTTATTAACTAGAGCAGCATAGATAAATCTTCTTGGAAGCGGTCTCCTATCAGGAGTTGCAGATTCCGGTTCCCCTTTAACATAAATTCGACAGACTACTGGCATGCCTAACCTCTTCAGCACCTTTTTTTCGACCAATTTCATTCCTCACGGGCATTGTTACCTCTGGAAACCGAGTCTCGTCTGGATGCACTTAGCGTCAGATGCCGTGACTGCCGGTAATGCTATAGATCTGTTGTTTTTGGCTGGTGAATCTGTTGGAATGGAGGA